>NZ_JBIWKB010000029.1:0-113198 GCF_044765425.1 Streptomyces sp. NPDC102462
AACGCCCGGTTACATTCCGAACCCGGAAGCTAAGCCTTACAGCGCCGATGGTACTGCAGGGGGGACCCTGTGGGAGAGTAGGACACCGCCGAACTCCCTTTAAAGCTCCGGTCCTTGGGCATACAGCCCGAGGGCCGGAGCTTTTTTGCGTTGAGGTAGGGTCAGGGAGCATCGTTGGTTCGTTTCCCACAGGAGGCCCCCGGGTGGAGGTCCAGGAGACCCGAGTCCAGACGGACCGGGTCCTCACCATCCCGAACATCCTCAGCATGGCGCGTCTCGTCGGCGTACCGCTCTTCCTGTGGTTGATCCTCAGGCCCGAGTTCGGCGGCCCCAAAAGCGACGGCTGGGCGCTGTTGGTGCTCGCGCTGAGCGGGATCAGCGACTACCTGGACGGCAAGCTCGCCCGGCGCTGGAACCAGATCAGCAGCCTCGGCCGGCTCCTGGACCCCGCCGCCGACCGGCTCTACATCCTCTCGACGCTGGTCGGCCTCACCTGGCGCGAGATCCTGCCGCTCTGGCTCACGGCCGTACTCCTGGCGAGAGAGCTGGTCCTCCTGGTGATGGTGGGCATCCTCAGGCGGCACGGCTACCCGCCGCCGCAGGTGAACTTCCTGGGGAAGGCCGCGACCTTCAATCTCATGTACGCCTTCCCGCTGCTCCTGCTCAGTGACGGAACCGGCTGGATCTCGTCACTCGCTGCTATTTTCGGATGGGCGTTCGCCGGATGGGGTACGACGCTGTACTGGTGGGCAGGAGTGCTCTATGTAGTGCAGGTCCGCCGACTGATCCGTGCGGACACCATGGCCGATTGAACTCGGCGATTGTCCGGACGTAGCGGCTCGATGGCCCTCGGCGGAAAAGTGCGGGACAATCTTCACGGGTGAAGTCGGCTAGACCGTTCGTCTCTTGGAGGAGGACGCTTCCGACATGAAGGCCGTCGTGATGGCCGGTGGTGAAGGCACACGCCTTCGCCCGATGACCTCAAGCATGCCCAAGCCGCTCCTGCCCGTGGCCAACCGCCCGATCATGGAGCACGTCCTGCGGCTGCTCAAAAGGCATGGGCTCACCGAGACCGTGGTCACCGTGCAGTTCCTGGCTTCGCTCGTCAAGAACTATTTCGGTGACGGTGAAGAGCTCGGAATGGAGCTCACCTATGCCAATGAGGAGAAGCCACTCGGTACCGCCGGAAGCGTCAAGAACGCCGAAGAGGCGTTGAAGGACGATGCCTTCCTCGTCATCTCCGGCGACGCGCTGACCGACTTCGACCTCACCGACCTGATCAATTTCCACAAGGAAAAGGGCGCGCTCGTCACGGTGTGTCTGACGCGGGTGCCCAATCCTCTGGAGTTCGGCATCACCATCGTCGACGAAGAGGGCAAGGTCGAGCGGTTCCTGGAGAAGCCGACCTGGGGGCAGGTCTTCTCCGACACCGTGAACACGGGCATCTACGTGATGGAGCCCGAGGTCTTCGACTATGTCGAGCCGGACGTTCCCGTCGACTGGTCCGGTGATGTCTTCCCCCAGCTCATGAAGGAGGGCAAGCCGGTCTACGGCTATGTCGCCGAGGGCTACTGGGAGGACGTCGGCACCCACGAGTCGTATGTGAAGGCGCAGGCCGACGTCCTTGAGGGCAAGGTCGACGTCGACATCGACGGATTCGAGATCTCCCCGGGCGTGTGGGTGGCCGAGGGCGCCGAGGTGCACGCGGACGCCGTGCTGCGCGGGCCGCTCTACATCGGCGACTACGCCAAGGTGGAGGCCGGCGCCGAGATCCGGGAGCACACGGTCGTCGGGTCCAATGTCGTCGTCAAGAGCGGGGCGTTCCTGCACCGGGCCGTGGTACACGACAACGTGTACATCGGACAGCACAGCAATCTGCGGGGCTGTGTCGTCGGCAAGAACACCGACATCATGCGGGCGGCCAGGATCGAGGACGGCGCGGTCATCGGCGACGAGTGCCTGATCGGTGAAGAATCGATCGTTCAGGGCAATGTGCGGGTCTATCCGTTCAAGACGATCGAGGCCGGTGCGTTCGTCAACACCTCGGTGATCTGGGAGTCCCGCGGTCAGGCACACCTGTTCGGGGCGCGTGGCGTGAGCGGGATCCTGAACGTGGAGATCACACCGGAACTCGCCGTGCGGCTGGCCGGCGCCTATGCGACCACCCTCAAGAAGGGGACGACCGTCACGACGGCCCGTGACCATTCGCGTGGCGCGCGTGCCCTGAAACGCGCGGTCATCTCCGCGCTCCAGGCCAGCGCCATCGACGTACGGGACCTGGAGAACGTGCCGCTGCCGGTGGCCCGGCAGCAGACCGCGCGGGGCAGCGCCGGCGGCATCATGATCCGGACCTCGCCGGGGGTGCCGGACTCGGTGGACATCATGTTCTTCGACGGACAGGGCGCCGACCTTTCCCAGGCCAGCCAGCGCAAGCTGGACCGGGTGTTCGCCCGGCAGGAGTACCGGCGGGCGTTCCCCGGGGAGATCGGCGACCTGCACTTCCCGGCCAGCGTCTTTGACTCGTACACCGGGTCGCTGCTGCGGAACATCGACACCACAGGGATCGCCGAGTCGGGCCTCAAGGTCGTCGTGGACGCCTCAAACGGCAGCGCGGGTCTCGTCCTGCCCAGCCTGCTCGGCAAGCTCCGTGTGGACTCCCTGACCGTCAATCCCGGCCTGGACGAGGCGCGGCCGACGGAGACCGGCGACATGCGCCGCGCGGGGCTGGTGCGGCTCGGTGAGATCGTCGCGTCCTCCGGGGCTGCCTTCGGGGTGCGGTTCGACCCGGTGGGCGAGCGGCTGTCCCTCGTCGACGAGAAGGGCCGCATCATCGAGGACGACCGGGCGCTGCTCGTGATGCTCGATCTCGTGGCCGCGGAGCGGCGCAGCGGCCGTGTCGCACTGCCGGTGACCACGACGCGGATCGCGGAGCAGGTGGCCGCGTACCACGGTACCCAGGTGGAGTGGACCACGACGTCACCCGACGACCTCACGCGCGTGGGGCGCGAGGAAGGGACGATCTTCGGGGGAGACGGCAAGGGCGGATTCATCGTCCCGGAGTTCAGCGGCGTCTACGACGGCACGGCGGCCTTCGTACGGTTGATCGGGCTGGTGGCCCGGACGCAGCTCACGCTCAGCCAGATCGACGCGCGGATTCCGCGGGCGCACGTCCTCAAGCGTGATCTGGCCACTCCGTGGGCCGTCAAGGGGCTGGTGATGCGCCGGGTCGTCGAGGAGGCCGGGGACCGGTTCGTCGACACCACGGACGGGGTGCGGGTCGTGGAGCCGGACGGTCGCTGGGTGATGGTCCTGCCCGATCCGGCGGAGGCGGTCACTCATCTGTGGGCGGAGGGACCGGACGACGAATCCGCCCAGGCCCTGCTCGACGAGTGGTCGGCCGTCGTGGACAGCGCCGGACGCTGAAACCCCCGGCACGCGCGCGTGCCGGACATGTGTCCCCAAGGGGGCCTGTCCGGCACGCCGGTGGGGCCATTCGGAGGTACTGCTCGCGACGTGCGACGATGTGCGGCATGCCGCAGCATCCCCCCGTTCGGAGCACACCGGCCTCGCGGCCCGCGCGCCCGGACGCCTCCATGTCGTTGATCACCAACGTCATGGATCACAGCCTCGACGACGGGTACGCCGAGGCCGCCGCCCGCAGGAAGACCCAGGGCGAAGGGGGCCTGCCGAAGACGCTCCGGGCGAAGCTCGGTCTCGCCGGCGGCCTGGTGCTCGCCGCGCTCGTCGTGACCGTCGGAGCGGCCCAGGCCCGCGTGGCGGCGCCCGTGGTCGCCAAGGAACGGCAGGAACTGCTGGACCGCATCGACCGGGAGACCGAGACGGCGGACCGGCTGGAGGGCGGCGTCGACAAGCTGCGGGACGAGGTGAGCGCCCGGCAGCGGGCCGCCCTGCGGCAGAGCGGCGGCAGCGAGCAGGCCGATCTGGTGGGCATTCTCTCGGGCTCCGTGGCGGTGCACGGCCCCGGAGTGAAGCTCGTCGTGAACGACGCGAAGGACGCCACCACGGGCGGCGACGGCAACCCGCGCACGACGTCCGGATTCTCCGACACCGGCCGGGTGCGCGACCGTGACATGCAGCGCGTGGTCAACGGGCTGTGGGCGGCGGGCGCGGAGGCCGTCTCCATCAACGGGCAGCGGCTGACCGCCCTGTCCGCGATCAGGGCCGCGGGCGACGCGATACTGGTCGACAACAAGCCGCTGGTGCCGCCCTACACGGTGCTGGCGGTGGGGGACAGTGACCAGCTCAGCACGCGGTTCCAGGACGGCGCCGACGGACTGTATTTGCATGCCCTTGAGGACAGCTACGGCATTCGGGCCGACATCTCCGTGGAGAGCGACCTTCGGCTGCCCGCCGCGCCGAGTGTGATCGTACGTACAGCACAGCCGAACACTGGGAAGGGCACATCGTGATCGCCGTACTGGGCCTCGTCGTGGGAGTCGTGGCCGGGCTGTTGGTTCGTCCTGAGGTTCCGGCGGTCGTCGAGCCGTATCTGCCGATCGCCGTGGTCGCGGCGCTCGACGCCGTGTTCGGCGGTCTGCGGGCCATGCTGGACGGGATCTTCGACGACAAGGTCTTCGTGGTCTCGTTCCTGTCGAACGTGGTCGTGGCCGCCCTGATCGTGTTCCTGGGCGACAAGTTGGGCGTGGGCGCACAGCTGTCCACGGGTGTCGTCGTGGTCCTCGGCATCCGCATCTTCTCCAATGCCGCGGCCATCCGGCGGCATGTGTTCCGGGCGTGAGGCCGATGAGCAAGCAGGACGAGCAGTCGGAGAACTGGCTGCGCAGGGAACTGCCCGACGAGGTGCCCGCGCCGGGCCCCGTGCCGCGGCCCCGGGCCGAGGAGCCCGAGCAGGAGCTGACCGGCCGCCAGCGGCTGATCGACGGCCTGTGGCCGCCGCGGGTCTCCAGGGCGCAACTCATCGTCGCCCTGCTGCTGTTCGGCCTCGGCTTCGGGCTGGCCGTGCAGGTCGCGTCGAACAGCGACAGCGACAATGCGCTGCGCGGCGCCCGCCAGGAAGATCTCGTGCGCATCCTCGATGAACTAGACAACCGTACACAGCGTCTTGAGGACGAGAAGACGGGACTCGAACAGCAGCGTCAGGAGCTGGAGAACAGCTCGGACCAGGCCCAGGAGGCACGCAGGCAGACGGCCGAGAAGGAGCGGCAACTCGGCATTCTGGCGGGCACCGTGGCGGCGCAGGGCCCCGGCATCACGATGACGGTCGACGACTCGAAGGGAACGGTCAAGGCGGACATGCTGCTCGACGCGATCCAGGAGCTGCGCGCGGCCGGCGCGGAGGCGATCCAGGTAAACGGCGTACGGATCGTCGCCGGCACCTACTTCACCGACTCCGGCAACAGCGTGAGCGTCGACGGGAACAAGATCAACGCCCCTTATCGTTTCAAGGTCATCGGCAACCCGCAGGACCTTGAGCCGGCGCTCAACATTCCGGGAGGCGTGGTGCAGACTCTGGAGAAGGAGCAGGCCACCGTGACCATCGAGCGGTCCGACAAGATCATTGTTGACGCCTTGCGACCGGCGAAGCAGCCTGACTACGCTCGGTCGTCCTCCCGGTGAATCGGCAGTGCATGGCAGAGGTCAGGCAGGGGCATGAGGTTGCGGGGGGTCGGCGCACCGAAGGGGTGGTGCGTGGTGGAAACTGTTTGGTGGATACGGACGTTGTGAGGATGTCCGGGTCGACCGGTGTATGGAATCAGGGTTCGTCCTGCCCCACGGGCGGGTCTGTTTCGGTCAAGGGGAATCGCCCGTGAAGTTGTTTGCGAAGTTGTTCGGCAAGAGCGCGCGAGAGGGCGGCGGCAACGCGACCGCCCGCCACCGCGCACAGCCTGACGCAGAGGGCCAGCGCCCGCTGTTCCGGGACCAGCTGGGTGGCCCGGGCGGCGACATTTCCGGAGGTCAGGGCGCGCCGTCTGTTGACCCTGCCCAGTCCAGCGGCATAGGTTTCGGGCAACCGTCAACCTCAAGTGCGGGTGGAGGGTCTACCCCCGGCCCGTACGCGTCCAATGCCCCGGGGGGGCAGCCGCGGCAGGAGGATCCGTCCATGTCGGTCCTGGTGTGTACGAGGTGCGGTAACCGCAACGCGGAGAACGCCCGCTTCTGTTCCAACTGTGGCGCGCCGCTGCGTGCCGGCGCCGCCGCCGAGCGGCCGTCGGAGACGACGTCCACGATCTCCATCTCCGGTCTTGAGGCGTACGACGCCGAGACCACCGGCCAGACGCAGCTGCCGGCGCTCTCCCCGGAGGCGCAGGCCGCCGTCGACGCGCTGCCGCTCGGCTCGGCGCTCCTGGTGGTCCGCCGCGGCCCGAACTCGGGCAGCCGCTTCCTGCTGGACGGGGACCTGACCACGGCCGGCCGTCATCCGCAGAGCGACATCTTCCTGGACGACGTGACGGTCTCGCGCCGTCACGTGGAGTTCCGGCGCTCTCCCGACGGCTCGTTCAGGGTGGCCGACGTGGGCAGTCTGAACGGCACCTACGTCAACCGTGAGCGGATCGACCAGGTCGCTCTGTCGAACGGTGACGAGGTGCAGATCGGCAAGTACCGGCTGGTCTTCTACGCGAGCCGGCACGGCATCTGACCAGCCCCCCGGACGCCGTCCGGGGGGACTCCAGGGAAGGTCCATGCTTCAAACACCGCGCGGCGGTGCCGGGCACGGCACCGCCGCAAGGGACAGCGGGCTGATGAGCATCGGCGCTGTGCTGAACGTGCTGCGAGAGGAGTTCCCCGAGGTCACCGTCTCCAAGATCCGGTTCCTGGAGTCGGAGGGCCTGGTCGAACCGCAGCGTACCCCCTCGGGATACCGCAAGTTCAGCGCCCGAGATGTCGAGCGACTGGGCCACGTCCTGCGGATGCAGCGGGATCACTATCTGCCGCTCAAGGTGATCCGGGAGCACCTTGACGCCGTGGAGCGGGGCGAGGCGGTACAGCTGCCGGTCATGGGGCGCCAGCGGGACGCCGAGGACGCCCTGGAGCCCGTCGAGGGGCGCACGGCGGCCCGGATCGGGCGGGCGGAGCTGCTGGCGGCCGCCGAGATCGACGAGAGCGATCTCCAGGAGTGGGAGTCGTACGGGCTGCTCGCCCCCTTGGAGGACGGGGTGTACGACGCGGAAGCGGTGACCGTGGCCTCCCTTGTGGCCGAGTTGGGCCGGTTCGGGATCGAGCCGCGCCACCTTCGGGTGATGAAGGCCGCTGCCGACCGCGAGGCGGGCCTCGTCGACCAGGTGGTGGCCCCGCTCAGGCGCCACCGGAACCCGCAGACCAGGGCCCATGCGGAGGCCCGCACGAGGGAGCTGGCGGCGCTCACCGTCAGGCTGCACGCGGCGCTGGTGAAGACCGCGCTCGGGGTGCGGCTGCCGTGAGCGGCGCCGGTGCTCCGTCGGCCGGATCGCGCACCCGTTCCCTGCCCGACTACCCAAACGTCCCGGGCACGGCCTAGGGTTGCTGTGTGAACGAGCTCGATGTCGTAGGTGTCCGGGTCGAGATGCCCTCCAACCAACCGATCGTGCTCCTGCGTGAAGTGGGCGGCGACCGGTACCTCCCCATCTGGATCGGGCCGGGGGAGGCGACCGCGATCGCCTTCGCCCAGCAGGGGATGGCTCCCGCACGGCCGCTGACCCACGACCTGTTCAAGGACGTGCTGGAAGCCGTCGGTCAGGAGCTCACCGAAGTACGCATCACGGATCTGCGTGAGGGCGTCTTCTACGCGGAGCTGGTGTTCGCCAGCGGGGTCGAGGTCAGCGCCCGTCCGTCCGATGCCATAGCGCTGGCACTGCGCACCGGAACGCCGATCTACGGCAGTGACACGGTGCTCGACGACGCCGGCATCGCCATTCCGGACGAGCAGGAGGACGAAGTGGAGAAGTTCCGCGAGTTCCTCGACCAGATCTCGCCCGAGGACTTCGGCACCAGCAGCCAGTGAGCCCGGGCGGACCGGCCCGGCGGACCAGGGATCCGCGCCGGGCTGGTGCTGATGTACGGCCCCGTGACGGGGCCTTGGCCGGGCACATGCCGACAGCCTTTGAGAGCGTCCTGCGGCTCCCCGCGAGCGCATTCGGCTAGCCTTTCCCCGCGGTGGGGCACGGGAAACCACTCTTAGGGTGATTATCACTCGGCGTGGCGAGTGTGGCGATCGTTGACGCACTCCTGGTGACTGCCTACCGTCGTGAAGGCAGGTCAAGGACGGAGGTCGGCGTGAGAAGCAGCGGCGACGGTACGGCTGGGGGTGCCCCCGGACGCGGTTTCGGGGAGAGCGGTCCGTACCCTTCCTCAAGCGCTCGGCTCCGCCCCGGCGGCGGGTACCCCCCATACGGCAGCGGCGCGGCCGAGCACGCCCCGCAACGGCCCACGGCCGTACCCGGCGGCGGAGGGGCGGTGTCCATGACGTCCGAGCAGATCGGTTACCGGGGGCCTACGGCTTGCGCGGCGGCCGGCATCACCTATCGGCAACTGGACTACTGGGCCCGCACGGGCCTCGTCGAGCCCAGTGTGCGGCCCGCCTACGGGTCGGGCACACAGCGGCTGTACAGCTTCCGGGACGTCGTCGTTCTCAAGATCGTCAAGCGGTTCCTGGACACCGGTGTGTCGCTGCAGAACATCCGGAGCGCCGTCCAGCACCTCAGGGAACGCGGTTTCAGCGACCTGGAGCGCATGACGCTGATGAGTGACGGCGCCACGGTCTACGAGTGCACCTCGCCCGACGAGGTGCACGCGCTGCTCCAGGGCGGGCAGGGCGTCTTCGGCATCGCCGTGGGAGTGGTCTGGCGGGACGTGGAAAGCGCCCTCTCCCAGTTGCACGGGGAACGCATCGACACCGGGGAGACGCTGGTCGGGCACAACCCCGCCGACGAGCTGGCACGACGGCGCAACAGGGCGGTCTGAGCGGCGCGGCGCGGGTCCCCGCCCGGTCGTGGCTGGGGGCTCGTGCTGGTCTGCGTGGGATGGCTGGGGTCCTGTGTCGGTCTGCGTGGACCGGCTGCGGACCCTGCCAGTCTGAGCGGCGCGCGTGCGCACGCCTGCGGTCCTCGGGGGGTGGCTGGGGTCTCCTGTTGGTCTGTGTGGGGTGGCTGGGCTCGTGCTGGTCTGCGGGGTGGCTGCTTCCCCTGTCGGGCTGTGTGGGGCGGCGGGGGTCTCCTCGGGGCTTCTGTGCCGGGGCTCTGGCTTGGTCCCGGGCCGTGTCGCCGTGCGGCGGCGGGGCATTGTCAGTGGCGTGGTGCAGCATCGGAGATGTGAGGAACACGCCCACGATCCTGCATCTCGACATGGATGCCTTCTTCGCCTCGGTGGAGCAGGCGTCCAAGCCGAGCCTGCGCGGGAAGGCCGTCATCGTGGGCGGGCTCGGGCCGCGTGGGGTGGTCGCCACCGCCTCCTACGAGGCGCGGGTCTTCGGGGTCCACTCGGCGATGCCCATGGCGCAGGCGCGCCGGCTGGCCCCCAACGCCGCCTACCTCGTGCCGCGCTTCGGGCTGTACCGCTCGATCAGCGAGCAGGTGATGCAACTGCTGGGGGAGCTGTCACCGCTGGTGGAGCCGCTGAGCCTGGACGAGGCGTTCGTGGACCTGGAGGCCGGCGGGACGGCCTGGGACGAGGGGTCGGCGCGGCTGGCCGGGGTGAAGCTGCGCGCGGACATACGGGCCGTCACCGGGCTCACCGGCTCGGTCGGGCTCGCCGCCTCCAAGATGCTCGCGAAGATCGCCTCCGAGCAGGCCAAGCCGGACGGTCTGGTGCTGATCGAACCGGGCACGGAACGCGCCCTGCTCGGCCCCATGTCGGTGCGGACCCTGCCGGGGGTGGGCCCGGCGACCGGCGACCATCTGCGGCGGGCCGGGATCGCCACGGTCGAGGAGATCGCCGAGGCGGGCGAGGACGAGTTGGTGCGGCTGCTGGGCAAGGCCCACGGGCACTCGTTGTACGCGATGGCGCTGGCGCACGACGAGCGGCCCGTGGTGGCCGAGCGGGAGACCAAGTCGGTTTCCGTCGAGGACACGTACGACGTGGACATCCACGATCGGGTCCGGGTCGGTCTTGAGGTGCAGCGGCTCGCCGACCGGTGTGTGCGGCGGCTGCGCGGGGCGGGACTGTCCGGGCGGACCATCGTGCTGAAGGTGCGGCGGTACGACTTCTCCACGCTGACCCGGTCGGAGACGCTGCGGGGACCCACGGACGATCCCGCGGTGGTGCGGGAGGCGGCGGCCCGGCTGCTGGACTCGGTGGACACGACGGGCGGGGTGCGGCTGCTCGGGGTCGGCGTCTCCGGCCTCGCCGACTACACGCAGGAGGACCTGTTCGCGCAGGCGGCGGGGGAACTGGCCGAGGCGGTGCCGGAGGAGAGCGTGGCCGAGTCCGTGGAGGAGCCGCAGTCGGCCGCCGAGCGGCACTGGCCCGCGGGGCACGATGTGAGACACGCCGACCACGGGCACGGATGGGTGCAGGGCAGCGGCCTGGGGCGGGTCACGGTGCGATTCGAGACACCGGGGTCCGAGCCGGGACGGGTGCGGACGTTCCGGGTCGACGATCCCGACCTTGAGCCGGCGGAACCGCTGCCGCTGGTGCCGGGGGAAGTGCGGGGGAGTGGGGGCGGAGCGGTGGGGGGTCCGGGCGGTGGTGGGCCGGAGGTAGTGCGAGACAGCGGCTGAAGCGGGGGCTCCGGGCGGGGCCCGGGTGGGATTCGCCGATGGGGCCGTCGCGGCCATGCGGGTTGTGCGGCTGCCGCCGCCGGGGTGCTCGGCGGTCGTGTGACGGCTGGGGTGCGCCGTGGGGGCGGGGCGCGGTGTCGGCAGGACGTCGGCGGAGGAGGGAGAGGGCCGGGCGGCCTGGCGGGGAGGGGCGGCGTCGGACCGTTGAGGCGCCCGGTCGCGGACATGGGGGCCGATGCCGGCGGGGCGGCTGGCCGTGCGGGTTGTGCGTGGGCGGGGGCGGGCTTGCCGACCGGGTTCACGGGGGTGCCGGATGTGTTCTCGGCGCGTTGGCCGGCGGGGTGGGGGTGGGCGCGGATGTGCGGCGGTTTCGTCGGCGTGCCTGGGGAAGTGGCAGGCGAGCGGTCTGGGGCGTGAAGGGTTGAGAGGGTGCAGTGCCTTACGTCCAGCCGCTCGGCTCCGGCGTACAGCACGACCGGCGCGTTCGCGGTGTCACGGACCGTGCCCCGGTGCGGCGGGTGGTGGCGTGCGGTGTGGCGCTCAGGCGTGGAGGGTGCGCGGGGTGGCGGGCCGCGGCGTGGGAGCGTCGGGTGTGGTGGGGCGGAGGGGGCCGGGGGTGGGGGGTTGGGCCGTACAGGGGGGTCAGGGGTCGTCGTGGCCTGCCAGGTTGCCGAAGTTGTGGTCCGGGCGCGGGGGTGGCGGTGTGGCCACGTCCAGGCCGTAGTGGTGGTAGAGCTGGAGTTCCTGCTCGGGGGAGAGGTGGCGGCCCACGCCGAAGTCCGGGGCGTCCTTGATGAGGGCGCGGTCGAAGGGGACGCGCAGGGTGCCCTCGACCAACTCGCTGGGCTCAAGGGGGACGAAGGCGTCCCTGGAGAACAGGCCCGTCCGTATGGCCGCCCACTCCGGCACGCCCGTGGCATCGTCGAGATAGACCTCGTCAATGGTGCCGATCTTGGTGCCGTTGCGGTCGAACGCCTTGCGGCCGATCAGGTTGCGCGGATCGATATCGGTCTGCACCGGGCCCTCCTCATGGTCGCAGATCATTCGTAAGCACTACAAAAGAGCAGATTCGGGGAGGCGGCCACTCGAAGCCCCGTCGTCGACCTCGCTGGTACGCTGGCAAGCGGCTGCTGACCCCGTGCGGGAGAGTCCTCCGGACAACGTCGGAGGCGCCGAAGGAGCAAATCCTCCCCGGAATCTCTCAGGCTCACGTACCGCATGGACGAGGTCACTCTGGAAAGCAGGGCGGGTGTCGACGGCTCCCGCTCTCACCGACGGGGAAAGCCGCGCACCCTCGGGTGACGCGGTGAAGCTCTCAGGTCGAGATGACAGAGGGGGAGGCCGTCGGGGTGCCCGCGCCGGGGCGCCCCTCGAAGGTCGCGTCAGACCAGGAGGCCTCCGCAATGACCGCCCAACGCACTCCGCTCTTCGAGCTCGAACAGGGCATCCCCTTCGAGCAGCGGCACATCGGGCCCGACCAGGAGGCGCGGGCCAAGATGCTCGCGCAGGTCGGCTACGGCTCGCTCGACGAGCTGACCGCCGCAGCCGTACCGGATGTGATCAAGAACGCCGACGGGCTCGACCTGCCGGGCGCGCGCAGCGAGGCGGAGGTGCTGGCCGAGCTGCGCTCCCTCGCCGACCGCAACCAGGTCCTCGGGTCGATGATCGGGCTCGGCTACTACGGCACGTTCACGCCGCCCGTCATCCTGCGCAACGTCATGGAGAACCCGGCCTGGTACACCGCCTACACGCCGTACCAGCCGGAGATCTCGCAGGGGCGGCTCGAAGCGCTGCTGAACTTCCAGACCATGGTCGCCGACCTCACCGGACTGCCCACCTCCGGTGCCTCCCTCCTCGACGAGGGCACGGCCGCGGCCGAGGCGATGGCCCTGTCCCGGCGCATGGGCAAGAACAAGAAGGGCCTCTTCCTGGTCGACGCGGACACGCTGCCGCAGACCATCGCCGTGATCCGGACCCGCGCCGAACCCACCGGCGTGGAGGTCGTCGTCGCCGACCTGAGCGACGGCATCCCGGCCGAGATCGCCGAGCGGGAGATCAACGGCGTACTGCTCCAGTACCCCGGAGCCTCGGGAGCGGTGCGCGACATCGCGCCGGTCGTCGAGCGGGCCCATGAACTCGGCGCGCTCGTCACCGTCGCCGCCGACCTGCTCGCCCTCACGCTGCTGAAGTCGCCGGGCGAGCTGGGCGCGGACATCGCCGTCGGTACGACCCAGCGCTTCGGCGTGCCCATGGGCTTCGGCGGGCCGCACGCGGGCTACATGGCCGTGCGCGAGAAGTTCGCGCGCAGCCTGCCGGGCCGCCTCGTCGGCGTGTCCGTCGACGCCGACGGGCACAAGGCGTACCGGCTCGCCCTGCAGACCCGTGAGCAGCACATCCGGCGCGAGAAGGCCACCAGCAACATCTGCACCGCGCAGGTGCTGCTCGCGGTGATGGCCGGCCTGTACGCCGTCTACCACGGCCCCGAGGGGCTGCGGGCCATCGCCCGGCGCACGCACCGGTACGCCGCGCTGCTCGCGGCGGGTCTGGCCGACGGCGGGTTCCAGACCGTGCACGGCGCCTACTTCGACACGCTGACGGTCAGGGCGCAGGGCCGCGCCGCGCAGATCGTCGCCGCCGCGCGCGACAACGGCGTCAATCTGCGCCTGGTCGACGCCGACCACGTCTCGATCGCCTGCGACGAGACGACCGACCGGGACCGGCTCGGCGCCGTGTGGGCCGCCTTCGGCGTGCGGGGTGACATCGAGGCGCTGGACGCGGCCACCGAGGACGCGCTTCCCGAGGCGCTGCTGCGTGCCGACGCGTTCCTCACCCATCCCGTCTTCCACCAGCACCGCTCCGAGACCGCGATGCTGCGCTATCTGCGCAAGCTGGCCGACCGCGACTACGCGCTGGACCGCGGCATGATCCCGCTCGGCTCCTGCACGATGAAGCTCAACGCGACCACCGAGATGGAGCCGGTGACCTGGCCCGAGTTCGGGCAGCTGCATCCGTTCGCGCCCGCCGAGCAGGCGCAGGGCTACCTCACGCTGATCCGCGAGCTGGAGGAGCGGCTTGCCGAGGTCACCGGCTACGACAAGGTCTCGCTGCAGCCCAACGCGGGCTCGCAGGGCGAGCTGGCCGGTCTGCTGGCCGTGCGGGGCTACCACCGCGCCAACGGTGACGAGGGGCGCGTGGTGTGCCTGATCCCGTCCTCCGCGCACGGCACCAACGCCGCGAGCGCCGTGATGGCCGGGATGCGGGTCGTCGTCGTCAAGACCGCCGAGGACGGCGAGATCGACGTGGCGGACCTGCGGGCGAAGATCGAGCAGCACCGCGACGAGCTGGCCGTGTTGATGATCACCTACCCGTCCACGCACGGCGTGTTCGAGGAGCACGTCGCCGACATCTGCGCCCAGGTCCACGAGGCGGGCGGCCAGGTGTACGTGGACGGCGCCAACCTCAACGCCCTGGTCGGGCTCGCCAAGCCGGGCCACTTCGGCGGTGACGTCTCGCATCTCAATCTGCACAAGACGTTCTGCATTCCGCACGGCGGCGGGGGGCCCGGCGTGGGTCCGGTGGGTGTGCGCTCGCACCTGGCGCCGTATCTGCCGAACCATCCGCTGCAGCCCGCCGCCGGTCCCGAGACGGGTGTCGGCCCCATCTCGGCCGCGCCGTGGGGCTCCGCGGGGATCCTGCCCATCTCGTGGGCGTACGTCCGGCTGATGGGCGGCGAAGGGCTGCGGCGCGCCACGCAGGTGGCCGTGCTGTCCGCCAACTACATCGCCAAGCGTCTGGAGCCCCACTACCCGGTCCTCTACACCGGTCCCGGCGGCCTGGTCGCGCACGAGTGCATCATCGATCTGCGCCCGTTGACCAAGGCGACCGGCGTGAGCGTGGACGACGTGGCCAAGCGGCTGATCGACTACGGCTTCCACGCGCCGACGATGTCGTTCCCGGTGGCCGGCACGTTGATGATCGAGCCGACCGAGTCGGAGGACCTGACCGAGCTGGACCGGTTCTGCGAGGCGATGATCGCGATCCGTGCGGAGATCGAGAAGGTCGGCTCCGGCGTGTGGCCCGCCGACGACAACCCGCTGCGGGGCGCCCCGCACACCGCGGCCGCGCTCGGCGGGCAGTGGACCCACTCCTACAGCCGTGAGGAGGCGGTCTTCCCGGCGGGTGTCTCGGCCGCCGACAAGTACTGGCCGCCGGTCCGCCGCATCGACCAGGCCTTCGGCGACCGGAACCTGGTCTGCTCCTGCCCGCCGCTCGACGCGTACGAGGACTGAGCCGGGCGAACGCGTGAGGGTGCCCGCCGGAGGACCGGGCGGGCACCCTCACGCGTGCCCCTCGCGGGCAGGGCCGGGTGGCGAGTTCGGACCACGGTGTTCCTCAGGCCGTCGCGAGCGACACCTCGGTCGACTTGATCAGGGCGAAGACGGCGGAACCCGCCGAAAGACCCAGGTCGGTGACGGACTCGCTGGTGATCGCCGAGGTCAGCTCGCCGCCCTCGACCGCGATCTTCACGGAGGCCATCGCGTCGCCGGCGGCGATGCCGGTGACCGTGCCGGGCAGCTGGTTGCGGATCGAGACGCGTTCGACCGGGGCGGTGGCCAGGGCGACCTCCGTCGACTTCACCAGGGCGCGCACGGCGGAGCCCGTGGCGAGACCGAGGTCTTCGGCGGCCTCCCGGGTGATCGCGGCGGTCAGGTCCTGCCCGCCGGTGAGGCGGACCTTCACCGTGGCCATCACCTCGCCCGGGGTGACGGCGGTGACGGTGCCGGGGAGCTGGTTGCGGATGCTCAGGCTCATGGGAACGCCTCGCAGGATGTGGGGGGATTCGGGGTCGACGGGCCCCTGGCGGTCCCCACCGTAGCCGCAGCCGCCGCCTCAGGCCGGGTAGGCGTGGGTCTGCGTCGCCTTGACCGTCGCCCACACCGGGGCACCCGGGCGCAGATCGAGTTCCGCGGCGGCGACCGTGGTGAGGTCGGCCGCGAGCGGCAGTTCACCGGTCAGGTCGGCACGGAGCTGATCGCCGTGGGTCTCGAGACCGGCCACCTCGCAGCGCCACAGGTTGCGGGCGCTGGAGCCGGTGGGGCGGTCCCGGTGGAGGGTGACGGCGCCCGGCGGGAAGGCCACGAAGACCGGGCCCGACAGGTCCTCGGTCGTGGTGACGGCGGGCCCGCCGTCCAGCCGTACCGTGTGGCCCTCGGCCCGGCCCCGGTAGAGATTGAGGCCGACCAGCCGCGCGATGTAGTCCGTGCGCGGATGACGGGCGATGTCGGTGGGTGAGCCTTCCTGGACCACGCGGCCCTGCTCGACCACGACGAGCCGGTCGGCGAGCACCATGGCGTCCAGGGGGTCGTGGGTCACCAGGACGGCGACCGCCTCGAACTCGGCGAGGTGGCGGCGGAGCTGGGCGCGCACCTGAAGCCGGGTGCGGGCGTCCAGGGCGGCCAGCGGCTCGTCGAGGAGCAGCAGGCGGGGGCCGGTGGCCAGGGCCCGGGCCAGGGCGACCCGCTGGGCCTGGCCGCCGGACAGCCGGCGTGGCTTGGCGCCCGCGTGCTCGGCCAGGCCCATGCGGTCCAGCCAGGCTGCGGCCAGGGCGCGGGCCTCGGCCTTGGTCGCGCCACGGCAGCGGGGGCCGAAGGCCACGTTGTCCAGGGCTGACAGGTGCGGGAAGAGCAGATAGTCCTGGAAGACGACGCCGACGGGGCGTGACTCCGGTGCCGTCCGGTCGAGGGCGGTGCCGTCGAGCCGCAGATGGCCGCCGGTGAGCGGGGCGAGACCGGCGAGGGCGCGCAGCGCCGTGGTCTTTCCGGCGCCGTTGGGCCCGAGCAGGGCCACGACGTCCCCGGGCGCGGCCCGCAGGGTGATGTCGAGGCGGAAGGAGCCGCGGTCGACGACGAGCCGGGCGTCGAGCCCGTCACCGCGGGTGCCTTCGGCGACGAGGCCGGCCGTGGTGTCGTCGATGTCCGTCATGGGGTGCACATCCAGAGGTCGGGCGGGCGGGACCGGGACGGTGGGCGTGGCGGTCGTCCGGTGGGCGGTGCGGCGGGGGCGCGGTGGGGTACCGGATGCGGCTCCTCGTACCGGCGATCGTACGGCCGTACGCCGCGGGGCCGCTCCCGGATCGCGCCCGTGACCTTTCGGCACGCCGGTAGCGCCGCGGCACGTGCGTGGACGGCGGGGGACGGGGGTGTCACGGTGTGGTCAGCCAGCGGTCACGCAGCCCCGCCAGTACCGCGATCGAGACCGCGAGCAGGACGAGGCTGAGCGCGATGGCCGCCTCGGGATCGTTCTGGAGGGCCAGATAGACCGCGAGGGGCATGGTCTGGGTGCGGCCGGGGAAGTTGCCGGCGAACGTGATGGTCGCGCCGAACTCACCGAGCGCACGGGCCCAGGCCAGGACCGCGCCCGCCGCGATGCCCGGGGCGATCAGCGGCAGCGTGACCCGGCGGAACGCGGTGAACCGGGAGGCACCGAGGGTGGTGGCCGCCTCCTCGAAGCGCGGGTCGGCGGCGCGTAGCGTGCCCTCGACGCTGATGACGAGGAACGGCATCGCGACGAACGCCTCGGCGATCACCACGCCCGTCGTGGTGAACGGCAGCGTGATGCCGAACCAGGAGTCCAGCCACCGCCCGACGACTCCGTTGCGGCCGAGGGCGAGGAGCAGGGCCACACCGCCGACCACCGGGGGAAGGACGAGCGGCAGGGTGACCAGGGCGCGTACGACACCGCGGCCGGGGAAGTCGGTGCGGGCCAGCAGCCAGGCCAGCGGCACGCCCAGGACCAGGCTCACCCCGGTCGCCGCGGTCGCCGTGATCAGCGACAGCTGGAGCGCCTGCCACACCTCGGTGCTGCTCAGCAGCTCCGGCAGGCTGCCCCAGGGGGCGCGGACGAGCAGGGCGAGCAGGGGCAGCAGCAGGAACGCCAGCGCGACGACGCCGGGCAGCAGGAGCGGGAGCGGCACACCGCGCCGGCCCGGCGCGCGGGCGTCCTTGCGCCGCGGCCCGCCCTTGGAGGCGCGGGGCGCGGCGCCGGACGCGTCGAGCCGGGTCACGGCTTGAGGAACCCGGCCTCGCCCAGCACCCGTTGGCCCTCGGCGGAGCGTACGAGCGCGATGAACGCGTCGGCCGCCCCGGCGTTGGGCGCGTTCTTGAGAAGGGTGATCGGATAGTCGTTGACGGCCTCGGCCGACTCGGGGAAGTCCACGCCCTCCACCTTGTCGCCCGCGGCCTTCACATCGGTCTTGTAGACGACCGCCGCGTCGGCCTCCTTCAGTTCCACCTTCGTCAGGGCGCTCTTGACGTCCTGTTCGTAGGAGACCGGGGTGAGCTTGAGCTTGCCGGCCTCCAGGGCCTTCTGGGCGGCGGCGCCGCACGGCACGGTCCTGTCGCACAGGACGACCTTCAGACCGGACTTGGTGAGGTCCTTCAGGGAGGAGACCTTGTCGGGGTTGCCCGGCAGGGTGGCGATCTCCAGCTGGTTGCGGGCGAAGGTGACCGGGGTTCCGGCCGCGTCGCCCTTGTCCGTCACGAGCGCCATCGTCTTCGGGCTGGCGGCGGCGAAGACATCGGCCGGCGCGCCGCCCGTGATGCTCGCCGCGAGGGTGTCGCTGCCGCCGAAGTTGAAGGTGACCTTGGTGCCCGGGTGCTGTTTCTCGAACGTGGCGCCCAGCTCGGTGAAGCTCTCCTGCAGCGAGGCCGCGGCGAACACGGTCACCGTGCCGGACAGCTTCGGCGAGGCCGAGGAGGAGCCGGACGCGGAGTCGTCCGTGGACGACGAGTCGTCCGCGGAGGAGCAGGCGCTCAGCGCCATCAGGGCGGCGGCTCCCGCGCCGGTCACTTGCAGCATCCGCCGGGACCGGCGCTCGGAACGGGTCATCACGGTTCTACTCCTTCGAGCCTCGGACAAGGCTGTCGCGCTCCGCCACGGCCGCAGCAGGCCGTGCCGCGATGAGATGATACTGCCGCATCTGCTAGGCATAAGTCTTCTCTTGCATCGCATGAGCTGGAACAACGACGGATCAAGCCGGGCATCTGCGTTTGCGCGAGGTCGTGCCGCGGGTACCGTCATCCGGGAGGTGGTCGCACGTGACGCTCGCCGAACTCGCCCTGACCGGCGACCTGGCCCGGCCGGTCCGCCTCACGGTGCCGGATCTGCTCGCCTGGCCGCAGCACCGGGTACGGGTCGGCTTCGAGTGCGCCACCAGCGGAACGCAGCACCACCGGTTCGCCGGTCCGCTGCTGTACGACGTCCTGTCCGACGCGGGGCCCGGCTTCGATCCCGTGCGGCGCAAGGACCGACTGCGCTTCCTCATCGCCGTCGACGGCACGGACGGGCACCGCGCGCTGCTGTCCTGGGCCGAGATCGACCCCGACTTCGCCCATGCGCCCGTGCTGCTCGCCGTCAGCATCGACGACACCCCGCTCGACCGGCACGGGCCCCAGCTGGTGCTCCCTCAGGACCGGTGCGGCGCGCGGCACATCAGCGGCATCAACGCAATACGCCTGGACGGGTGCTACCGGTGCGGCACGCGGACCCCGACCGGCTGAGCCGGGCGGGGTCGATTTCACACGCGGTCGATGTGTACGTTTGTCGACTTCACTCGGGCCGTGGCCTCCATGCCGACCTCCAGGGCCAGTTCCTCCACGGCCTCCCGGGTCAGCAGGGAGACCAGCCGGTGCGGGCCCGCCTGGATCTCGACCTGGGCCGCGACGTCGCCGAGCTTGATCGCGGTGACGATCCCCGGGAAGGCGTTGCGCACCGACGTGTACGACGTTTCCTCCTCGCCCCCGCCCGCCCTGGCCAGTTCGACCGAGAACGCCGCCAGGTCCCGGCCGTCGATGAGCCGTCGTCCGGCCTCGTCGCGGTGGGTCGCCATCCGGCCCGCGTCGGCCCAGCGACGTGCGGTGTCCGGGCTCACGCCGAGCAGCCGTGCCGCCTGGCCGATCGTGTAGGACTGCATGCCGGTCACGATAGGGCCACGGGCCGGGAACGGCGCAGTTGGGGCGGGTGGCGTCGGGTTGATCCACATCCCGGTCGGGACGGTCGGGGGCGGTGCCGGCGCCCTGAAGGGGTGGGGAACCGCGTGCTGAGCCGCGACGCCGCGGCTGCCGGCGTGCCGTGTCACGAGTCGCCGACCTGGCAAGAACCCACGGCGCCGAGCGCGAAGACCGCCGCCGAAACGCGGTAGGCGTCGGCGCGGCGGGTCAGGACATCCCGGATTCCTTGAGCACGGCCCGGGCCTCTTCGTCGTCGATGGCCCGTTCCAGTCTGCGCAGCACCTCCACGCCCTGGCACAGGGTGCCGGTCTGCAGCGAGTGGCGCAGTCCCGTGTCGACCTCGTGCCACAGGAACGGGTTCGCGGCGAGCACCCGGGGGTCGAGTTCGAGGCGCCGGCCGTCGATGTCCCGGAACACCAGGTGCGAGGAGACGCCGTCGTACTGGCGGACGCCCACCAGCGCGTCCGTGCGGACCGCCCGTCGGCACAGCGGCCCGCGCACCGCGAGCCAGCCGCGGCCCGCGGCGACGCGCGGCGGCATCAGGAGCAGCCCGATGGCGGTGGCGAGCCCGAGCCACAGGGCCGCGCGCCCCGGGGTGAGCGAGCCGGCCTCCCAGTCGGTCAGCGTCGCCAGGGTGCCGAAGACGAGCGCGTAGGCCACCGCCAGCCGCGCGCTGCCGCGCCAGTGGCGGTCGCCGGCCGAGATGGGTGCCGCGCCACGCTCCATACCACCGAGGCTAGGCCGCTCCGATGGCCGCCACACGCCGTGCTGACACGGCGCTGATGCCGTCTCACCCTTTCCTTACGCTCCCTTGACGTGGGGTTTCCGGTCAGCCCGTGTGGACCCGTGGACGCCGGCCGCGGTTCGGTTCCGCCTCGCGCAGCACCTCGCGGGTGACCGGGGCGACCTCGCCCTGGCCGAACAGGAAGAACCGCAGGAAGTTGGCGAACGGATTGCCCTCGGTCCACTCGAAGTAGATGTGCGGGGTGCACCCGGTGCTGTCCCGGACGTGCAGGAGGAGCGCGGCGAGGGCGTTGGGGATGGAGGCGGATTCCAGGGTCATGACACGGTAGCGGTTGTGCAGGACCTCGCCGTGCACCGTCAGGCCCGCCTCGAACTCGGACGGGTCGGTGACCGTCACCTCGACGAAGACGAAGTCCTCCTGCTCGGGGAGGTCGTTGTCCTGGCGGATCTGCTCGACCTTGTCGCGGTACTCGGCCTTGTCGCGCCGGTCGGGCTCGTTGGCGATGAAGCGGATCTTCCGGCTGGCCATGTCCCTGACGAAACGCTCCGCCATGTCATCCAGGGTCACACTGGTCACGCGCAGTTCGAAGGCCCGGGCCAGCCGGGACAGCAGCGAGACCAGGATGATGCCGGCGATGAAGCACGCGCCGATCTTCACGCCGTCGGGACGCTCGATGACGTTGACGACCGTCGTGTACAGGAACACCGTCGCGATGGCCCCGAACACGACCGTCCACCGGCGCTGCCCGGCCTTGCGCGAGGCGATGGTCACCGCGATCGCCGCGGAGGAGATCAGCACCAGCACACCGGTGGCGTAGGCCCCGCCCTGCGCGTCGACGTTCGCCTTGAAGATCCAGGTCACCAGGAAGGCGATGAGGGTGAAGACGATCACCATCGGGCGCACGGCGCGCGCCCAGTGCGGGGCCATGCCGTAGCGGGGCAGATAGCGCGGCATCAGATTGAGCAGGCCCGCCATCGCGGAGGCGCCCGCGAACCACAGGATCGCGATGGTCGCGATGTCGTAGACCGTGCCGAAGGCGTTGCCGAGGTATTCGTGCGCGAGGTACGCCAGCGCGCGGCCGTTGGCCCGGCCGCCGGACTTGAACTCGTGCGCGGGGATGAGCAGCGTGGTGATGAAGCTGGTGGCGATCAGGAAACAGCTCATGATCACGGCCGCGGTGGTCAGCAGTTTCCTGGTGTCCCTGATCCGGCCGGTGGGACACTCCTCGGTGTCGGCCGGGTCGCCCCGGACGTGCGGCATGACGGCGACGCCGGTCTCGAAGCCGGACAGGCCGAGCGCGAGTTTCGGAAAGACGATCAGGGCCAGCCCGATCATGACGAAGACATTGCCGTGCTCGGTGGTCAGGGCGCTGGTCCAGTCGGTGACGACATGGCTCGCGGTGAGGATGTGCCACAGGCCGGTGAGCACGACGACGAGGTTCAGCGTCAGGTAGACGCCGACCAGCGCGACGGCGACGCCGATCGCCTCCAGGAAGCCCTTGAGGAAGACCGCGCCGAGCAGGGCGACGAGAAGCAGGGTGATCAGCATCTGCCGGCCGTGCAGCGCGCTGGTCAGGTGCGGGTTCTCGATCAGGTGGGTGGAGGCGTCGGCGGCCGACAGGGTGATGGTGATCAGGAAGTCGGTGGCCGCGAAGCCCAGCAGGGTCAGCACGAACAGCTTGCCCTTCCAGAAGGGCAGCAGCCGTTCCAGCATCGCGATCGAGCCCTGGCCGTGCGGGCTCTCCTCGGCCACGCGCCGGTAGACCGGCAGGGCGCCCGCCAGGGTGACGATCACCAGGACGATCGTGGCGAGGGGGGAGAGCAGACCGGCCGCCAGGGCGGCGATGCCCGGCTGGTAGCCGAGGGTGGAGAAGTAGTCCACACCGGTCAGGCACATCACCCGCCACCAGCGCTGTCCCCGGTGTGGCGGCTCCGGCTCGGCGTGGGGTCCCGTCAGGCCGCCCTTCCTGCCCATGTCGGCCAGGCCCTCCAGCATCCAGGCGCGCAGCCGACCGGTGGGCGGGTGCTCGATCGTGGCCATCGGGATGCTCCTGACGTGCGGCTCAGCCCTGTTTTCGGCCATCATGCGGCGGCGGATCCAGCGTAAGCAGACCGTGACGTGCGGGCCTGTGGGCCGTGGGGCCGAAGGGCGTCAATCTTGCGTTAAGAAAGCCCGGCCGCACCGGCGTTCGCCCGGCGGGCCGCCCACGGCCGCGCGCTGGGCCGTACGGCGGACAACCGCCCCCACGCGCTCTGCGCCCCAGGTCGCCACGCGGCTCACGGCGTCGCCTACCCCGGGTGGCCGGCGGGCCGGTGCCGCGTAGGTGGCCGCCGGTGCCGGGGGTGCAGCCGCAGAGCATCCAGTGGCCGGCCGGGACGGCCGGGAGCGCCGGCGCGCAGGGCGCCGATGGCGCGGGCGCGGTGGGCGGGGCCCGGTCGTCGATCTTGGCGGTGGGCTTCGCGGGTCTTCCTCACATCTCCGTCGGCGATCGCCGCGCACGCGGCGCCACAGATGGGCGTACGGCGGTCCCCGGGCCGGTCGAGACCGCGGGGACACGGACGCGTGGACGTTCTCCGCAAGGGGCGGTCGGCTTGGTCAACCGCCCGGTTCGGGCGCCCCGCGTGCCCGGCATGGACCGGGCGTCCGGCGGGCCGGTCCAGCGGGGCGTGGCGGTAAGATTCGGGCTCGGGTTCGAAACTTTCGGCGGCCGGGCGAGCGGCTTTGGGGGCGGACATGCGGACGTACGGCAACCCGGTGATCCCCGGATTCCATCCCGATCCCAGCGTGTGCCGCGTGGGCGAGGACTACTACCTGGTCTGTTCCAGCTTCGAGTACGTGCCCGCCATCCCGCTGTTCCACAGCCGGGACCTGGTGCACTGGCGGCAGATCGGCAATGTGCTCGACCGGTCGGGCCAGTGGGAGGGGGCGGACGACACACCGGCCTCCGGTGGCATCTACGCGCCCACCATCCGCCACCACGACGGCCGCTTCCATGTGATCACCACCGACGTGGGCGGCCGGGGCACCCTCCTCGTCACCAGCGAACGGCCCGAGGGGCCGTGGTCGGATCCGGTCCTGATCGACGTGCCAGGCATCGACCCGGACCTGGCCTGGGACGACGACGGCTCCTGCTGGTGCGCGGTGGCGGGCGTCCGGGTGGCCCGGATCGACCCGGCGACGGGACGGGTACTGGAGGGGCCGCTGCCCATGTGGTCGGGGACCGGGCTGCGGGACCCGGAGGCACCGCACCTGTACCGGATCGACGGGTGGTGGTACCTGTTCCTGGCCGAGGGCGGCACCGCGCTCGGGCACGGCGTCTCGGTCGCCAGGTCCCGTTCCCCGCGCGGTCCCTGGGAGCCGGCGCCGGGCAACCCGCTGCTGACGCACCGCGGCACCGGGCTGCCGATCCAGTGCACCGGCCACGCCGATCTCGTCCAGGCGGGCGACGGCACATGGTGGATGGTCCTGCTCGGCACCCGACCGCGCGGCTACTTCCCGGAGTACCACGTGCTGGGGCGGGAGACGTTCCTGGTGCCGGTGGAGTGGGTGGACGGATGGCCGCGGGTGGGACCGGTGGGCGAGCGGCATCCGGCGCCCGCGGCCTGGCACCCGGTCGAACCGCCGCCGGAGCGGGACGACTTCGACGGCCCGGCCCTCGCGCCGTACTGGATATCCCCGCGCCGCAGGCCCGAGGGCTCCTGGTCCCTGGAGGAGCGGCCGGGCCGGCTGACGCTGACGGCCACGGGTGACTCGCTCGACCGGCCCGGGTGCACCTTCGTAGGCCGGCGTCAGCAGCATCCGGACTGCCGTGCGGCGGCCCGGGTGGATCCCGGGGACGGCCGGGCGGGGCTGTCCGTGCGCATGGACGAGGCCCATCACTACGACATCGAGGTGGGCGGCGGAACGGTCGGGGTGGTCGCGCGGATCGGACCGGTGCGGCAGCGGCTCGTGGAGCGGCCCGTGCCGCCGGGGCCGGTCACGCTCGTCGTGGAGATCCGTACGACGTCGGTGGTGGCGCCCACCGCGACGGCCGCCGGACAGGAGGGGCCCGGGATCAGGGCGGGCGGGCCGGACACCGTGGCCTTCTCCGTCGAGGGGGACGAGGGTGTCCTGCCGCTGGCCGAACTCGACGGGCGGTATCTGTCCAGCGAGGTGGCGGGCGGTTTCACCGGACGTGTCATCGGGATGTACGTCACCGAGGGCCGGGCCCATGTCGACTGGTTCGACTACCGGCCCACCGCCTGACGCGCCGGGTCACGGACACGCGTCGGGGCCGGTGCGCACCGGATGTGTGCGGGCCGGCCCCTCATGTCACCGGGCGTGGCGGCGCACCGCCCGGGTGGTACGTCAGGCGGCGGTCATCACCTGGTGGGCGCCCAGCGGGCGGTGCGGGGCGATGATCCGGCCGTCGGGCAGGAGCTCACCGGTGTCCTCGAAGAGCAGAACCCCGTTGCACAGCAGGCTCCAGCCCTGCTCCGGGTGGTGCGCCACGAGACGGGCGGACTCCCGGTCGGCGGATTCGGCGGTCGGACACGGTGGCTGGTGCTGGCACATGGGTGGGATCTCTCGCTGTGTCGTGGTCATGTTGGCCCCCGTGGTGATGAGTCGGTCGGAATCCAGTGTTGCCGTCTGGGCGTGGATCCGCAGGGATTTCACAGCACCGCTTCTTCACAGGGTGATGACGCGTCGAGCATGCGTATGGTTCAGCCCAACTCCGGGACTACTTCGGACCGTTCGCGAGGAGGGGAGCAGCGGCCCGGGGCGTCCGGCTCCCGTTCCGCCCGGCGACGCCGTGCGCGCAGGCGGACGTACCCCGCCTCCGGGTGCCGGAGACGGGGTACGGCAGGGGCGCGGGGTGGTTCAGGCGGGCGAGCCGAGCAGCGGCACGGGCGTCACCCGGTGGGTCAGGACCGGCAGCAACTCGGCCACCCGGTGCGGGGTGTGGGCCGCGATGCCGGGCGGCGCGGGGGCCAGCGGCACCAGCAGGTCGGTGGCGGCCGGACGGTCCTCGGCGCCGTCCGCCGCGCGGTCCCCGTGCAGCCACAGCGTGAGCATGTACAGGCCCGGTACGGACAGCAGCCGCGGCTGGTAGGGCTGGGTCAGCGTCTCGGCCTGGTGCAGGGCGCGTTCGGTGGAGGCGATGTAGGGGCCCTCGAAGAAGCGGGAGAACGCCCAGCCGTCCGCGGTCAGCACGGTCTCGGCCGCGGCCACCGAGCGGCCGCCACAGCGGATCATGAACCGCCAGCCGGTCAGCCGTGTGACGGCCCCGGACTGTGCCGTGATCCGGTCCAGCACATGGACGGCCAGCGGGAGTTCGGCGGTGACGGGTCCCTCCGCGTTGCGCAGGGAGGGGGTCGGGGCCTCGCGGACCGCGGTGGGGGAACCGAGGGCCGTGAGGACGGAGCGCAGTGCGGGCGTGGGAGCAGGGGGGACTTGCAGCGGCATGGTGGGTCGCCTCTCTCGTTCGACAGGCGCGCTGGCGCGAGGGCGTGGGCGGACGGCGCTGTCAGCTCGATGCGGGCAGTGAGGGCGGGACCCGGGTCGGTGAGCGAGGTGCGGGCGAGGCCTGCCGCACGTCACCTTGACGGCAGGAATCAGGACCGTGGGTGCCAGCCGTCTGCCTTGGTGCGGAGTTTATACGACAAATGTTCAGCCGCTGTTTCAGCTAACCGTTGCCGGTGAATAGCACAAGGCACTATTCGGCCGCCGATTTGCGGTATTCATGCCGATTCAACGCCCGATCCGGCCCGCTGACCTCGGAATACGCTCCGCGAGCGGTCGGCCGAATGCGGTCGGTGTTTTTCACGAGACCGACGGGGCACCCGAAGACTCGGACGACTTCATGCCCGGTGAATGTGCCACAGGACACATTCCGACAGCGTAGCGGTCGCGGGGGTCGCGCGGGACGTTATCGATCGCTTCGGCTGGGCATCATCCAACCTGACCGGTACCACCGGCGGCCGGAGGCTCGGCCCGCCCATCCGAGGAGGGACGCTTCGATGGGGGAGAAGGTCGTGGCGGGGTCGTTCGACCTGTCCGAGCGTCGGCGCTACCGAGACAAGCTCGTGAGGTGTCTCACGGGACTGGAGCGCCTGCTGGCCGAGAAGCGGTTCGACCGCCCGAAGAACCTCATGGGCGTGGAGATCGAACTGAATCTCGCCGGCCCGGACGGCATGCCCAGAATGCTGAATGGACAAGTGCTGGAACGCATCGCGAGCCGCGATTTCCAAACAGAACTCGCCATGTTCAACCTGGAAGTCAACATAGCTCCACACCGATTGGGCGGCCGGGTATTCGACCGGCTCGCGGAGGAACTTCGCACCGCACTCGCCTACGCCGACCGTAAGGCACAGGAGGTGGACGCCGGGATCGTGATGATCGGTATTCTGCCCACCCTCGACCGCGACGACCTGGTCTCCTCCAACCTCTCCGAGGCCGATCGCTACACGCTGCTCAACGACCAGATCGTGGCCGCGCGCGGCGAGGAGTTCATGCTGGACATCGCCGGCGTGGAGCACCTGACCTGCACCTCCAAGTCGATCGCGCCCGAAGCGGCGTGCACCTCCGTCCAACTGCACCTCCAGGTCACCCCGGCACGCTTCGCCGACGTGTGGAACGCGGCGCAGGCGGCCTGCGCGGCCCAGATCGCGGTCGGCGCCAACTCGCCCTTCCTGTTCGGGCACGAGCTGTGGCGCGAGTCCCGGCCGCCGCTGTTCCAGCAGTCCACGGACACCCGCCCGCCCGAACTCCAGGCCCAGGGGGTGCGCCCGCGCACCTGGTTCGGCGAGCGCTGGATCTCCTCGGCGTACGACCTGTTCGAGGAGAACCTGCGGTTCTTCCCGGCGCTGCTGCCGATGTGCGACGACGAGGACCCGCTGGAGGTGCTGGCCGCCGGCGGTGTGCCCCGGCTCGCCGAACTCGTCCTGCACAACGGCACGGTGTACCGCTGGAACCGCCCGGTCTACGGCATCGCGGACGGCGTACCGCACCTGCGGGTCGAGAACCGCGTACTGCCCGCGGGGCCGACCATCACCGACGTCATCGCCAACGCCGCCTTCTACTACGGTCTTGTGCGCGCCCTCGCCGAGGAGCAGCGGCCGGTGTGGACCCGGATGCCCTTCGCCACGGCCGAGGCCAACTTCGACGCCGCCTGCCGCCACGGCATCGACGCCCGCTTCATGTGGCCGCGGCGCGGCCGCTACGGCGGCATCGGCGAGGTCGACGCGGTCACCCTCGTACGCGACGAACTGCTGCCGCTGGCGGCGGCCGGCCTGGACGCGTGGGGCGTCGAGCCCGCCGACCGCGACCTGTACCTGGGCGTCATCGAGGAACGCTGCCGGCGCCGGGTCAACGGCGCGGCCTGGCAGACGGCGACCTTCCACCAGGCCCTGGAACAGGGGCTGTCCCGCGACGCGGCGCTGGCCGCGACCACCCGCCGCTACGCCCAGCTGATGCACCTCGGCGAGCCCGTCCACGCCTGGCCGGTGGGGCTGCCGCAGCCGGTGCCCCTCGGCTGAACGCACGGACACCGGCGCGGCCGGCCCGCCCGCGCCGCCGGCGCGGGTTCAGCCCGCGGTGTCGCCCGCGCCCGCCGCGCCCGCCGCGCCCGCCGCCACGATCGCCTTCAGGATCACCGCGTGGATCTGGGCGGGATCGTCGACCATCTCGGCGATGCCGCCCGTGGCCCCGGCCAGCCGCGCGGCCTCGTCCCGGGACGCCTCCGGACCCACCGCGATGACGACCAGCGGGACGGGCCGCTCGGGGTCGCTGAGCTTTTCCAGTTCGGCGACGAGCGCGGAGCGGGAGATGCTGCCCGGGTCCTCGTTCACCCCGTCCGTCAGCACCACCAGCGCGTTGAACCTGCCCTTCGCGTACGACGCCGTCGCCGCCCGGTACGCGGCCAGCGTCGTGTCGTACAGGCCCGTGGCGCCGCCCGGCACCGGTTCGAGGCCGCCGAACGCCGCCGACAGCCGGTCCCGCTGGGTGCCGTCGCCCTTGCGGTCGCCGAGCCGTTCGGTCGGCACCAGGACGCGGTAGTCCGCGTCGCCGTCCAGCCGGGTGGCGAACTCCCACAGCCCGATCTCGTCCTCGGCCGTGAAGGTGTCGAGGGCCTGGAGCAGCGCCGCCCGGGTCACGTCCATGCGCGTGCGGGCCGTACCCGGCACCGCCTGCGCCATCGAAGCGGAGGCGTCCACGACCGTGGTGATCCGGGCGCTCTGCACCGTGATCGTCCAGGTACCCAGCGCCTGTTGGAGGGCCGAGCCGGTCGGCGGCTCGGACGACGGCTCCGCGTACGGCTGCGGGGTGCTGCCCCCGGCCCGGTCGACCACCGTCCGGGGGACGGCGTCGTCGTCCGTGCGGAAGCCGTACTTCTCCAGCAGCCGGTGCTGGGCCGGCTGCCGCAGATACGTCATGAACCGGACCGCGGCCCGGCTCTCGTCCGTGGTCAGTTCCGCCTCGTCGACCAGCGCGTAGGGATGGTCGAGCGACGGGGACCCGTCCGTGGGATAGAAGAGGTCGAGCCGCCGGTTCGGGTCGGCGGTCGCGTTGTGGGCGAACGCGGCCTGTTCGCTGAGGATCAGCGCCGTGTTGCGCTCCGGGTCGTCCTGCTCGGTGCCGGAGGAGGCGTCGCGCGGCAGCGTGCGCAGCACCTGCTCGTCGGTGGCGGAGACGCGCTGCGCGAGCGCCTTCATCATGGCCGCCGCCCGGGTCTGCCCGTTCTTCGCCCCGGCCGCTGCGGCGTTCAGCCGGGTGAGCGCGAGCAGCCCGGTCGCGCTGCGCGCCGGATCGGCCGCGCCGAGCCGCGGGGCGCCGCCCTGCAGCGCGGCGCCCGCCAGTTCGGTCCAGGTGTACGTCTTCTTCGGCCAGCCCAGCGAACGGGCGGCGGCCGGCAGCATCGCCACCCCCACCGGGCTGGCGGCGACATGGCCCAGCTGGTTGACCTGCGTCGCCCTCGCGTCCGCCGCGACCCGCTCGACCCACACCTCCGAGTCGGGCACCCACACCTGCGCGTCGGGCTTGCCGCCCCTGCGCAGCGTGTCCGCGACGTCGAAGGAGTCTTGCGCGCTCACCGTGAGGGCGATGCAGCGGCCGTCGGAGGTGACGTCCTCCTCGCGCGCCCGCTCGGCCGCCGCCCGCAGCGCCGGGGCCAGGTCCGGGGCGGCGGCCAGCGTCAGCCGTACCGGGTCGTCCTGGCAGGAGGAGCCGAAGGAGAGCAGCCCGCCGCGGACGGCCGCCGTGCCGGCCGCGACGGTCAGGACGAGCACCGTCGCGACGGCGATGCTGCGGCGACGGGCGCGCGGACGGGGGTCGGCCGCGCCCGCCCGGGACCGATCGGGCAAGCTGTGACGTCCCATGGCGGTGGTGCCCCTCCCTGGTGAGCCGCGCGGCGGATTTCGGCCACACGGCACGCCACAGGGAGGTACGCCCCGTGCGGCATCCGTCCCCCCGGGCGGCCTGTCGCGCACGTCCTTCGTAAGTTCTTTCGAGACCCTAGCGGGGCGCGGGCGACCATGGGGCGGGATCAGTCAACTGGAGGCAGATGTGCAGGTGGAGGCGGACCCGGCGGCCGGTTCTGAGCCGCCGGAGCGGCCCTCGCGGCGGATTCTCCGGGACGAGACGCTGCTCGTGCTGGCGCTTTCGCTCGGCGCGAGCGGGGTGTCCGCTCTGATCAGCTTCATCGGATCGGTCACAAAACCGGGCGGCCTCAAGGACCAGGCCGCGACCCTCAACGCCTCGGCCGCGCCGGGCCGGCCCTGGCTGGATCTCGCCTGGCAGCTGTTCGGCATCGCGACGGCGCTCGTCCCCGTCGCGCTGGTCGCGCACCTCCTCGTGCGCGAGGGGAAGAGCCTGCGCACCCTCGGCTTCGACCGCACCCGGCCCTGGCCCGACCTGGGCCGCGGAGCCGGTGTCGCGGCCGTGATCGGCAGCGCCGGGATCGCCTTCTACCTGGCCGCCCGCGGCCTCGGGTTCAACCTCACGGTGGTGCCCGAGGCGCTGCCCGACGTGTGGTGGAAGTACCCCGTGCTGATCCTGTCCGCGCTGCAGAACGCGATCCTCGAAGAGGTGATCGTCGTCGGCTATCTGCTGCGCAGGCTCGGCCAGTTGGGCTGGGGTCCGGGCGCCGCGCTGGCGGCGAGTTCGGTGCTGCGCGGCTCCTACCACCTGTACCAGGGCATCGGTGGCTTCATCGGCAACCTGGTCATGGGCGTCGTCTTCGTCCATCTGTACCGGCGCTGGGGCCGGGTCGGTCCGCTGGTGGTCGCGCATTCCCTGCTCGACATCGGCGCGTTCGTGGGCTATGCGCTGCTCGCCGGCAAGGTGGGGTGGCTGCCGACGGCGTGACCGGGTCCGCGTGGGGGCGTACGGCGGGCTCGTACGCCCCCTGGGCGGGTCTCAGGCGAGCAGTTCTCCGTCGATGACGGTGACCGCGCGGCCGGTGAGCAGCGTGCGCTCGCCACGCAGCACGGTGCGGACGACGCCGGAGCGCGCGGAGGCCTGCAGCCCGGTGAGCGCGGAGCGGCCGAGGCGTGCCGACCAGTGGGGCGCGAGGGCCGTGTGCGCGCTGCCGGTGACCGGGTCCTCGTCGATGCCGACGTTCGGGAAGAAGCACCGGGAGACGAAGTCGTGGCCGCGGTCCGGGCGCGCGGCACGCGCCGTGGCGATGATGCCGCGCGTCGAGTAGGCGGCGAGCGCCTTCAAGTCGGGCGCGAGGTCGAGGACGGTCTTTTCGTCGGCGAGTTCCAGCAGCAGATCGCCGACCTGCGGGCCGGTGTCGAACGCGGCGACCGGCTCGGCGCCCAGGGCTTCGGCGACGCCGGCCGGGACCTCGACCGGGGTGAGCGGCGCGGTCGGGAAGTCCAGCGTGATCGAGCCGTCCGCGCCGGGGGTCGCGATCAGCACGCCGCTGCGGGTGGCGAAGCGCACCGGCCCTTCGTGCGCGCCGGTGGTGTGCAGGACGTGGGCGGTGGCGAGCGTGGCGTGCCCGCACATCGCCACCTCAGTTTCCGGTGTGAACCACCGCAGGGCCCAGTCCGCGGCGCCGCCCTCGGGCAGGCGGTGCGCGAACGCCGTTTCGGCGTGGTTGACCTCCATGGCGATGTCCTGGAGCCGGCCGTCCTCGGGGAAGGCGTCGAGCAGCAGGACCCCTGCGGGGTTGCCGGCGAAGGGGCGGTCGGTGAAGGCGTCGACGATTCGGATGCGCATGCCGACGACGCTAGAGGTACCGACGCGGGGCGCACCAAGGCCAATCCGCGAACCCTGGCCCGATCGCGGTCCCGGCGAAGGGGTTGTCGTTCGAATGTTTCCGATATATCGTTGAGACATCGCGACTGATCAACGATGAATGGAGTGATGGCGATGCGTACCCACGGATTCGAGCGTGGACATCGACAGGACGGCCCCCACCGGCGCGATCGGGGCGGGTTCGACGGGCGGCGGGCCGCCTTCGGGCCGTTCGGCCCCGGCGGACCCGGCTTCGGGCACGGTGGGCCCGGCGGGCCCGGCTTCGGTCCCGGGCCCTGGGGGCCGCGAGGTCGCGGCGGACCGCGCGGCAGGGCGCGGCGCGGTGATGTACGGGCCTCGATCCTGGCCCTGCTCAAGGACCGGCCGATGCATGGCTACGAGATGATCCAGGAGATCGCCGAGCGCAGCGGCGGGGCGTGGAAGCCCAGCCCCGGCTCGGTCTACCCCACCCTCCAGTTGCTGGAGGACGAGGGGCTGATCGCCAGTGAGAGCGAGGGCGGCAAGAAGCTGTTCTCGCTCACCGAGGACGGCCGTGCCGCGGCCGACCAGGGGCCCGACGCCCCCTGGGAGGAGGCCTCGCGCGGGGTCGACTGGGAGGCGCTGGGCGAGATCCGCCAGGCCGGCTTCGGCCTGATGGAGGCGTTCGGGCAGGTCTGGCGGACGGGCTCGAAGGAACAGCGCGAGAAGGCGCTGGCCGTCATCAACGAGTCCCGCAAGAAGCTGTACCTGATCCTCGCGGACGAGGACTGACACCGCGCTCCGCGCGCCGCGACCGCATGGAACGGCGCGCACGGCCGGCCGGCGCCCCGCGGAGCAATCCACGGGGCGCCGTCGCCTGGGTACGTGGTTCGGGCCGCGGCCCGTGTGCTGCGGTCAGGAGGTGGGGTGGGTGCGGTCGGTGGGCGCCTCGCGAGGTGATCCGCGGGGGTGCCTCCGGTTGGGTGCGTGGCCGGGCCGCGGCTCGTGCGCTGCGGTCGGGAGACGTGGCGCCTGTGTTCGGGGGCGTGTCGTGGAGTGAACCGCGGGGGTGCCTTCGGGTTGGTGTGAGGTCGGGCCGCGGACCGGGCGGCGCGGTCGGGAGGACGGGGGGTTGCGGCGGGGAGGCGCTGCGGGTGCGGTCGGGGGTGTCTCGTGGAGTGATTCGTGGGGCGCGTCGGCTGGGCGGGGGGTCGGGTCAGGTGACCAGGCCGGTCAGCTTGCGCAGCGACTCGTTCAGGGCGGCGGTCGCCGAGTCCTTGAGCTTGCCCGCCATCAGCGAGACGGCGGCACCGGTGAACTCGCCGTCGATCCGGACCGTGGTGGCCTCGCCCTCGGGCGTGAGCGTGTAGCGGGTGGCGACGGTCACCCCCATCGGCCCCTTGCCGCGGATCGCGAGCACCCGGGCCGGTTCCAGTTCCTCGATGGTCCACTCGACCTCCGCCGGGAAGCCCATCAGCTTCATGTTCTCCTGGAAGGTCCCGCCCACCGCCAGGGTCTTCGGACCGCCGTCGGGGAAGTTGGTGTGGGTCGCGTTCCACTCTCCGTACGCCGACCAGGCCGTGAGCCGGGCCCACACCTTCTCGGCCGGTGCCTGGATGCGTGCCTCCGCGCTGACTTCGGCCATGCGACCACCCCTTCGTATCGGGCTACGGTGTCGCGGAACGTAGCCGCAGAGCCCCGAACATTCAATACTGATGAACCGTCAGAAAATGTGCGGCTGCGGCCGGGGCCGGCCCACCCGTCGTATCACCGCCGCGTCGAACCGGTCCCGGGTGCGCGCTGGTTTCCTTCGGGGGCGTGGGGCAAGGCGGCGCGCGCCGGCGCGAGGGAAACGGCCTGATCTCCTCCGTAAGGAGGAGATTGCGGCCCACGGCGTCCACTTTGTGTGGGACGCCGAAATGCTCCCCGTCGGGGATGACTCCGGCTCCCGGGGCTGATGGGGTAGGGGATGTGCAACCCCGTATTCCCCGCCAGTCCGCCCATGACCAGGGCACGGACCGCGCGGGCGGCGATGCCGGACTCAGTGCCGAGCTGGCGGCGGTGGTCGCCGGTGCCCGCCGGAGGGCCGTCCGTGACGGGGACCGGCAGATCGACACCGCCCATCTGCTGCACTCGCTGCTGGAGTCCGATCCGGACGTGCGCGCCGTCATCGGCGACGCTCCGCAGATCGCCCGCCTGCTCGGTTATCTCGTGCAGCGCAGCATCGGTTACGGCCTGCGCTGGCAGAACTCCGTCGAGGACTCGGGCCCGATCGCCGTGCTGCGCGATGCGGGACCGGCCGGCGCGCAGCAGAAGGAGCCGCAACCGAACGAGCCGGCGCCCAGGGGCGCGGACCCACGCGAGACGGAGGGCTGCTCTCCGCTGGCCGCGGCCGCCATGCGGTACGCCGCGAGCCGCGCCGCCCTCCGCGGCGCCGACCGCGCCGTCGGCACCGACCTGCTCGCGGCCGTCGTCGGCGACCGGCAGTCCCGGGCCGTCGAAGTGCTCGGCCGCGCGGGCATCGACGTGCCGGGCCTGCTCACCCGGATCGACAGCCGCCCGGGGGAGTACGCGGCGGACGGCGAGGCGTCCTGAGACGGGACCGGCCGCCGAGCCGAGTCCGGTCCCCGTCCAGTCGGTGAGACAGGTGTCAACGGGGGTGAAGGTCCTGACGTCGCCTGTCATCATGGGCCGGTGCCTACGTCTGAGAGCAGTCCGGGCAGCCACGGAAAGGGCGTCGGCCTCGGCCTCGCGCTCGGTTCGGCGCTCGCCTTCGGGGGATCCGGTGTCGCGGCCAAGCCGCTGATCGAGGCGGGACTCGATCCGCTGCACGTGGTGTGGCTGCGGGTGGCCGGTGCCGCCCTGGTGATGCTGCCGCTCGCCGCGCGCCACCGCGCCCTGCTGCGCCGCCGCCCCGGGCTCCTCGCCGGCTTCGGCCTGCTCGCCGTGGCCGGCGTGCAGGCCTGCTATTTCGCCGCGCTCTCCCGCATCCCGGTCGGCGTCGCGCTGCTCGTGGAGTACCTGGCCCCCGCCCTGGTGCTCGGCTGGGTGCGGTTCGTGCAACGGCGGCCGGTGACCCGTGCCGCCGCGCTCGGCGTCATCCTCGCGGCCGGCGGCCTCGCCTGTGTGGTCGAGGTGTGGTCGGGGCTGGGCTTCGACGCCCTCGGACTGCTGCTGGCGCTCGGCGCCGCCTGCTGCCAGGTCGGCTACTTCGTCCTGTCCGACCAGGGCAGCGACGCGGGCGCGCAGGCACCGGACCCGCTGGGCGTGATCGCGTACGGCCTGCTCGTCGGCGCCGCCGTGCTGACCGTCCTGGCCCGCCCCTGGACCATGGAGTGGTCCGTGCTCTCCGGTACCGCGCGGCTGCACGGCGACGCGGTGCCGGCCATGGCGCTGCTCGCCTGGATCGTCCTGGTCGCCACGGTCGCCGCGTACATCACGGGAGTGCTGTCCGTGCGCCGGCTCTCCCCGCCGGTCGCGGGGGTCGTGGCCTGCCTCGAAGCGGTCGTCGCGACCGTGCTCGCCTGGGTGCTGCTCGGCGAGCACCTGTCACTGCCGCAGCTGGCCGGTGGTGTGATCGTGCTGGCCGGTGCCTTCATCGCGCAGTCCTCGACGCCCGCCAGGGGGTCCGCCGAGCCGGTGGCGGGCGGCGGCGCGGAACGTGAGTTGTCCGTGAAGGGGAGGGCCGCATAAGGTGCTGGGCATGCCGTCGAACGCACTCGTCCTTCCGCCTCCGGCCGCCTGAGGCGGGCCTCCGGAAACCACGCCCGGCACATTGCCGCCGGGCCGGACGGTGCTGCCCGCAGATGAAGTCCACGCGCCCCGCCTGAGCGGGCCGCCTCCCGTACTTCTGCACATCTGCGGAGAAGATTCGTGTCGAACCCTGCCTTCGGCCTGCCCGTCGGGCGTGGCCTGCTCTACCTGACCGTCGCCGGTGCCGCCTGGGGCACCGCCGGAGCCGCCGCCTCGCTGGTCTACCGGGTCAGTGACATGGGCGCCACCACCCTGTCCTTCTGGCGCTGCGCCGCCGGGCTCGCGCTGCTGCTCGCCGGCCGGCTGCTGCGCCGTGGCGCCCCGCGTCCGGCCGTCCCGGAACCGCTCGGCCGCAAGGCCGTGAAGGCGGTCGCGACCGGCCTCGGCCTCGCCGTCTTCCAGACCGCGTACTTCGCGGCCGTCTCCGCCACCGGGCTCGCCGTGGCGACCGTCGTGACCCTGGGCGCCGGACCCGTTCTGATCGCGCTCGGCGCCCGTTTCGCGCTGGGCGAGCGGCTGGGCCGCGGCGGGGCCGCCGCCGTCGTCGGGGCGCTCGCCGGGCTTGCCGTGCTCACGCTCGGCAGTGCGGGCGCGTCGGTACGTCCCTCGGGGGTGCTGCTCGCGCTGGCCTCGGCGGGCGGCTACTCCGCGATGACGGTGCTCACCCGCTGGTGGGGCAGGCACGGCGACGCGGACGCCGCCGGTACGACCGTGTGGGCGTTCGCGGTCACCAGTGCGTGCCTGCTGCCCTTCGCGCTGGCGGACGGCCTGGTCCCGCACACCGCGCATCCCGCCCGGGTCCTGTGGCTGGTGGTCTACATCGCGGCGATCCCCACGGCGCTCGCCTACGCCCTCTACTTCGCGGGCGCCGCCGTCGTACGGTCGGCGACCGTCTCGGTGATCATGCTGCTGGAGCCGGTGAGCGCGGCGGTCCTGGCCGTCACGCTGCTCGGCGAGCACCTGACGGCGTCGACGGTGGCGGGCACCCTGCTGATGCTGGCCTCGGTCGGCGGCCTGGCGGCGGCGGAGGCGAGGGACGCCCGCCGGACGGCGGCCGACCCGGCCCCGGCCTGACCCGCCGCCCGCCCCCACGCGCCCGTGGCCGTCCCGCGGCCCGTGCCCGGCCGGCCTCGGGGGCCCGGCCGGCACTCCGGTCGTCCCCGCCTTCGGGAACCGCCGGGTACCGCGGTTCAGGAGTGGCGTCGGCGTAGCAGGTGGTCACGGGCCGCGTCGTCGCGTGGGCCGCGGCGCCGCGCAAGCGCCGAGGCGATCTGCTCCTGGACGTCCTCCGGCTTCTGGCCCGCGTACTTGAACTTGGCCCGTACGCCGGTCACTTCGAGGCGCAGCCCGCGGATGCCGGGCAGCATCCTGCCGTACGGCGGCCCGTCCGGTGTCGCGGGTGCCGAGCAGCCCGCGGGCTGGTGGTGGCCGAGCTGCCGGTTGAGGAGGTCGGCCTTCTCGGCGGGATCGTCCACCACATGGGCCGTGCAGCGGAGCTGGACAGCCGCGTAGAAGCTGGTCGGGACGCCGTGTTCGGCCGGGGTGCCGGGGGCGGCCTGCCAGGGGCCGGGGACGTAGACGTAGTCGTCGACCACACTGAGCAGCACCTGAGGGTCGGCCTGGAGCGCGGCCCACAGGGGGTTGGGGCGGGCGAGGTGGGCGACGACCTCGGCGCGGCCGGGGTCGTAGGCGAAGTGGAGTGGCTGGACGGCCGGCGGCTCGCCGGACAGGCCGTTCACCGCGAGCTGGCCGAAGTCGTGCGCGGCCAGCCAGGTCTGCCATTCCGTGTCCTCGTGCGGCGCGTCCCAGGGGTGGATCAGCATCACAGGGCCTTGAGGTAGCCGGGGAGTGCGACGCCGGGGGCGAGGTCGGCGTTGGGGAGCGGCGTGTCGTAGCCCTTGCGCAGCGGCACGACGCCCGCCCAGTGCGGGAGGCCCAGGTCCTCGGGTTCGTCGTTCGCGCCGCCGGTGCGCAGCTTCGCGGAGACCTCGTCCAGGTCCAGCCGGATCACCGCGGTGGCGGCCAGCTCCTTCTTGTTGGCGGGCCGGGAGTCGGCCGCGCGGCCCGGGACGACGTGGTCGACCAGCGCGTCCAGGGCCAGCCGCCGCTCCTCGGGGTCCGTGACCTCGTGGGCGGTGCCGTGCACCACGACGGAGCGGTAGTTGACGGAGTGGTGGAAGGCGGACCGGGCCAGGACCAGGCCGTCGACATGGGTCACCGTCAGACAGACCGGGAGCCCGGGGTCGGCCTGCCCCGTCATCCGCAGCGGGCGCGATCCGGTGGAGCCGTGGACGTACAGCCGCTCGCCGACCCGGGCGTACAGCGTCGGCAGCACCACGGGCGCGCCGTCGCGTACGAAGCCGAGGTGGCAGACGTAGCCCTCGTCGAGTATCGCGTGCACCAGGTCGCGGTCGTACGACGCCCGGTCCGCGGAGCGGGTGGGGACGGTGCGGTCGGTCGGGGTGTAGGCGGCGGGCTGCGGCGGTGTCTGCTGGGGCCCCTGCATGGCGCTCTCCATTGCACTAGTGCATAATGTGATTTGTGCTAGGAGAGTATCCGATCGAAGGTCGTGGCGCAGCGGAGATTGCCGCGAGCGTCGAGCGCGCGGTGGGCGACGGCCGCCTGGAGCCGGGCCGACTGCTGCCGCCCATGAGGGAGTTGGCGGCCACGTTGGGCGTCAACCCGAACACCGTGGCCGCCGCCTACCGCACCCTGCGGGAGCGCGGGGTCATCGAGACCGCCGGCCGCCGGGGCAGCCGGATCAGGCCCAAGCCGGCCACGACCGGCCGCGCGCAACTGGACGTGGCCGTGCCGCCCGGGGTGCGCGACCTGTCCGACGGCAACCCGGACCCCGCGCTGCTGCCACCGCTCGCGCCCGCCCTCGCGGCGGTCGCGGCGGCGGGGGACAGGGAACCGGTCCTGTACGGCGCCGAGCCGGTGGAGCCGGAGCTGGCCCGGATCGCACGGGCCGAACTCGACGCCGACGGGGTGCCCGACGGGCCCCTCGCGGTGGTGTCCGGGTCGCTGGACGCCGTGGAACGGGTGCTCGTCGCCCACCTCAGGCCGGGCGACGCGGTCGCCGTCGAGGACCCCGGCTGGGGCCGCACCCTGGACCTGGTGCCCGCGCTCGGGCTGCGCACGACTCCCGTGGGCGTCGACGACGACGGGCCGCTCGTGGACGGCCTGCGGCGCGCCCTGGAGTCCGGCGCGCGTGCGGTGATCGTCACGGACCGCGCGCAGAACCCCACCGGCGCCTCGGTGAGCGCCGCACGCGCGCGTGCCCTGCGATCCGTGCTGCGCGCGCACCCGCACACCCTGCTGATCGAGGACGACCACGGCCACGGCATCGTCGATCTGCCGCTGCACCCCCTGGCGGGCGGCACGCACCACTGGGCCTTCGTCCGCTCGGTGGCCAAGGCGTACGGCCCCGATCTGCGCCTCGCCGTCCTCACCGGCGACCCTGTCACCCTCGACCGGGTCCGGGGCAGGCAGCGGCTGGGGCCGGGCTGGGTCAGCCGGCTGGTGCAGCGGGCCGTGGTCCGGCTGTGGACGGACGGCGCGGTGGACGGACCGGCGGTGGCCGCGGCCTACCGGGCCCGCCGGGACCCGCTCGTCGACGCGCTCGCGGAACGCGGGATCCGCGCCCATGGGCGCAGCGGCATGAACGTGTGGATTCCCGTACCGGACGAGACCGGCGTGGTCGCCCGCCTCCTGCACGCCGGCTGGGCCGTCGCCCCCGGCGCCCGGTTCCGCCTCGCCGCCCCGCCCGCCATCCGCGTCACCGTCTCCACGCTCACCAACCAGGAAACCACCCCACTGGCAAACGCCATAGCCACAGCCCTGACCCCCGCCCCCACCCGAAGCTACGTCTAATACGCCCCGCCAGCGCCCGGGCGCGCCCCCAAAGGGGCGCGGGGAACTGCGCGACTAGCCACGACGGCGCGGCAGTCAACTGACGGCGGGTCGTGCCCCCGAAGGGGCGCGAGGAACTGCGCGCCCAGCCACAACGGCGCGGCAGCCACCCAACGACGGCTCGCGCCCCCGAAGGGGCGCGGGGAACTGCGCGACTAGCCACGACGGCGCGGCAGTCAACTGACGGCGGGTCGTGCCCCGAAGGGGCGCGGGGCTGTATCGAAAGGCGGCTCCGCCGCGCGGGCGCGCCCAGCCACAACGGCGCCGCAGCCACCCAACGACGGCTCGCGCCGAAAAAGGGGCGCGGGGCTGTATCGAAAGGCGGCTCCGCCGCGCGGGCGCGCCCAAGCCACAACGGCGCCGCAGCCACCCGACGACCCATCGCGGCGCACCCAGCGGAGCGCTCAGCGGGCCTGGGTCAGCGCCGCCCCCGCCAAGACGATCACCGCGCCCACCGGTGTCGTCCAGGTCAGTGATTCGCCCAGCAGCGCGACCCCGGCCGCGGCGGCGATGACCGGGATGAAGTAGGTGACCATCTGGGCCGTGGTGGGCCCGACCTCGGCGACCAGGCCGTACTGCAGCAGCACGGCCAGCCCGGTGCCGAGCGCACCGAGGGTGGCCACGGCGAGCAGCGGGACCAGCGGGAAACGGCTCGGGAAGGACGTGAACAGGGGCGTGACGACGGCCAGTTGGACCGCGGCCAGGAGCAGTTGCGCGCCGGTCGTGGACAGATGCGAGCGGCCCGCGCCGGCCAGCGTGCGGCGGACGTAGATCCAGCCGACGGGATAGCTGAGCGACGCCAGCAGCGCCATCGCCGTACCCCTGGCGTCCAGCCCGTGGAAGCCCTGCCAGGCACCGAGGACGGTCAGGACCCCGAGGAAGCCGAGGCCGAGCCCCGCGACCCGCAGCCGCGTCGGGCGGTCCTCGGACAGGGCGACCAGGGACAGGGCCATGCCCCACAGGGGCGAGGTGGCGTTGCAGATGCCGGCCAGCGTGGACGGGATCGTCAGCTCCGCGTACGCGAACAGGGAGAACGGCAGGGCGTTCAGCAGGAACGCGGCGACCGTCAGATGGAGCCAGGTACGCGCGCCGCGCGGCAGCCGCTCCCGCTTCACGGCCATCGCCGCGAAGAGCACCGCCGCACCGAACACCAGTCGGCCCAGCGTGACCTGGAACGGTGCGTAGCCCTCCGTGCCCACCTTGATCAACAGAAAGCTGAAGCCCCAGATCAGCGACAGCGCGCCGAACCGGAGGCGCCAGTCGAGGCGGGTGCGGGAAGCGGCGGCGGGGTGGGCCCCGGTCCTGGCGGGGGTGACGGTGCTCATGGACGCAACGATGCTGGACCCGACCTCGTAGCACAATCGAGAATTCTCACCGGATACCTCTTAGTATTGCTTACATGTTGAACCTGGAGCGCCTCCGCACCCTCGACGCCCTCGCCCGGCACGGCTCGGTCAGCCAGGCGGCCGAGGCGCTGCACGTCACCACCTCCGCCGTCTCGCAGCAACTGGGCAAGCTGGAGCGGGAGGTCGGTCAGCAACTCCTCGCCAAGAACGGGCGGGGCGTGCGCCTCACGGACGCGGGCCGGCTGCTCTCCGAGCACGCGGCACGCATCCTCTCCCAGGTGGAGCTGGCCCAGTCCGACCTGGAGGCGCACCGTGGGCAGGTCGTCGGCGAACTGCGGCTCTCCGCGTTCCCGACCGCCGCCCGCGGGCTGTTCCCCACCGCGCTCGCGGCCCTGCGCGCCCGGCACCCGGCCCTGCGGGTGCGCTCGTGCGAGCTGGTACCGGAGAGCGGCGTCGCCGGGGTGGTGCGCGGCGACCTCGACCTCGCCGTCGTACTGGACTGGTACAACAAGCCGATGCCGGTCCCGGACGGGCTGGTGAAGGCGCCCCTGCTGGACGATCCAGCCGATGTCGCCATGCCCGCGGGCCACCGGCACGCGGAGCGCGCGGAAGTGGACCTCGGGGAGTTCGCCGACGACGAGTGGATCACCTGGGGAGAGGGCGAGTTCTGCCACGAGTGGCTGATCTTCACGCTGCGCTCGCGGGGCGTCGAACCGATCGTCGGCCACCGTGCCGCCGAGACGCACACCCAACTGGGCCTGGTCGCCTCCGGGTTGGGTGTGTGCATCGCCCCGCGGCTGGGCCGCCACCCGGTACCGCCCGGTGTGGTCATGGTTCCGCTCACCCAGCGGGTGCGCCGTCATGTGTATGTCGTCTGGCGGGCCGACGCCGACCGCCGCCCGTCGATCCGGGCGGCGGTCCAGGCGCTGCGGATGGCAGCGGAGACGGTGGGCTGAGCCCAGGGCTACGCGCCCAGTTTGCGGAAGTCCCAGGAGACGATCTTCTCCGGGGTCAGCCGCGCCCAGGCGTGCCGGCCGTCGTGCGGCATCTCGTCGAGGCCGAAGTTCTTGCGGGCGAACAGGGTCTCCGGGGTGTCGAGTTCGGCGCACAGCTCGCCGGTGCGCGGCATCTCGCCGACGAACTCCACGGTCCCGGACAGCTCCACGCCGCGCAGTTGCTCGTACTCCTCGCCCGAGTCCACCACGACGGCCACCCGCGGATCGCGGCGCAGCTGCGACCAGCGTCTGCTGCGCACCACCGAGTACAGCCAGAGCGAGGTGCCGTCCCAGGCGAACCAGAGCGCGCTGACATGCGGTGCGCCGTCCGCGGAGACGGTGGCGACCCGGCAGGTGCGCTGGCCGGTGAGGAACGCGTCCAGTTCACCGGGCGTCATCATGATCTTGCGGCCCCGGCGTTGAGCGACGGTCATACGGCCCCCTTCTTCCCCTCTCGGGCAATGCTGGTTAGTCTCGCCCGCCCCGCACCTCGGCGAAAGGGGGCGTCGTGCCGTCCTGCGCACGGCTCAGTGAACTCCTCGATCCCACGGCCACCGTGCTGCTCACCGTGGAGTGCCAGCAGGGCGTCGTGGGACCCGACGGGGCGCTGCCCGAACTCGCCAGGCAGGCCCAATCGTCGGGCGCCCTCGGCAGGATCGCCCGGCTCGTCGCCGCCGCGCACGACAGCGACGTCCAGGTGATCCACGCCATCGCCGAGCGCCGCCCGGACGGCCGGGGCGCCGGCCGCAACGCGCGGCTCTTCCGTGCGGCCGAACGGCTGCCCGTGCAGCAGCTGTCCGGCACCACCGCGGTGCGCGTCGCGCCCCCGATCGAAGTGGCCGAACAGGACATCGTCGTACGCCGTCTGCACGGCCTGTCGCCCGTCCAGGGCACCGAAGTCGACGCGCTGCTGCGCAATCTGGGCTGCCGCACGCTGATCGTCACCGGCGTCTCGGCCAATGTGGCGATCCCCAACGCGGTCTTCGACGCCGTGAACCTCGGCTACACCGCCGTCGTGCCGGCCGACGCCATCGCGGGGGTGCCCGCCGACTACACCGCCGCGATGGTCCGTCACACCCTCGCGCTGGTCGCCACGGTGGTGACCACCGACGAGGTACTGGGCTGCCTCAGGCGGCCACGCCGCGGGGCCTGAGCCTCACGCGAGCGTGATCCGGTCACCGGACACCGTGATGTTCTTGGCGGGCAGCGGCTGGGTGGCCGGGCCGCCCTGCACCTTGCCGTCGGCGACGGAGAACCTGCTGTTGTGGCAGGGGCAGACGATCGCGCCGTCGGAGACGCTGCCCACCGCGCACCCCTGGTGGGTGCACGTCGAGGAGAACGCCTGGAACCGGCCCGCCGTCGGCTGCGTGACCACCACACCCTGGTCCTTGAAGATCTTGCCGCCGCCCTCCGGGATCTCGGCAGTCTTCGCGAGCACGGTGCCGCCGGCCGCGGCGTTGTCGCCGCCGCCCGAACCGCCGCCGGTGGACGCGCCGTCGCCTTGCGCGCCGGCGCCGCCCGCCGGGTCGGACGAGCCGGAGCCGCCGTCCGATCCGCAGGCGGCAAGAACGAGGGCGAGCCCCGTCGCTCCGGCGGTCGCGACGACGGTACGGCGGTTCTGCCCCGCCCCGGGTTCGAGCGATGCGCTGGTCATGAGGGGATTCCCTTCCGCGGAGCTGTCTCGTGATCCGTCAAGGGGTACGGCCCGCGGGGGCCGCCCGTTCAGACCCGGCCGAGATCCCGGCGCCCTCGGGGCCCTGGGGCCGTGAGCGCCGGATGTGACAGCGCGGGCGGCATGAGCGGGTGCCCTCGTGCCGCTCGTTCGAGGACGCTCCGGATGACCGGCCCGGGAACCGAGACGTCGACGTGTCCGTCACACGACGTCGGCCGCCCCGGGACCGGGGCGGCCGAAAAGGGGAGGTGTCGGGTGTCGCCCGGGGACCGAGCGGTCGTGGTGGTCCGGCGCTCCCGAAGGAGCGTGTCACACGCGTCCGTTCGTCAAACGGGTCAGGAGGCCACCCTTGGCGGCCGGATGGGCGGTGGCCCGGCCCGCCGCGAACGTCGCGCCCAGCACTCCGACGAGTCCCGCGCCGACGCCCACCGCGGCCTTCTTGCGGTTCTTCACGACCGTCCAGGCGGTCGTGGCCCCCGAGGCGACACCGGAGGCGGCGGCGGCCGTGGTCCGCCGAGTCGACTCGACGCCCGCGGCGGCGGCCCGTCCCGCGTGCGAGGCAGCCGCGCCCAACGACGTGGTGCCGGACTCGGCGGCCTTCTTCGCCGTCGCCGCGGACTCCTTGGACTGCCGCGCCGGGTCGGCGCCGCTCCTCTTGGCCTGCCCGGCGGTGGCCTCGGCCTTCTTGCGGACGGTGCCGGCGCCGCCTGCGGTGCGCGTACGCGCGGCCTGCGGGCCCTTGCTCGAATCCTTGTTCTTTTCGGTAGCCATGATGTGCGTCTTGCCGCTGAACGGCCCGCAAAACCGGCGCCGGCGGGCCGGGACCAGGGCGTCAGCCGCCCCGGCCGGGCGGCAGCAGCGATCCGAGCGGACCGAGGTCCAGGTTCAGGTCGTCCATCGTCAGCCCGTAGCGTTCGCACAGCTCGGCCATGCGGTCCTCCAGGATCATCAGCGTCATGCCGATGCGCTCCTCCTGGGCTTCGTCCAGGTCGCCCTGGTCCACCCGGTGCAGGGCCGTGCGTTCCATCAGCTGGCGCAGCAACTCGACGATGGTGAGGACCAGCTTGATCAGGTCGCGTTCCACCGTCTCCGGGTCCGTGCGCAACCGCTGGGCGATGTCCCCGCCGCGCGAGCCGGGTGCCGCGCCCCCGCCCGCCTCCTGAGGGGGCGCGGGCACGAGGTCGAAGGCGTGGGCCGCCGCCCGCGCGACCGCCGCGAAGTCGTCGTTCTGCGCCGTCATGGCTCACGCACCCACGGCGACGGCTCGTCGCCGGTGATCGACCGGATGACCGCGCGCAGATTGATGTGGACCAGATCGACGTCCGCGACGGACAGCACGAGATCCCCGGTCAGGACGGCGCCGCCGGTCAGAAGCCGGTCCAGCAGGTCGATCAGGGCCACTTCACGACCCGACAGCGACTCCTCCTCGAAGCCGTCGAGCCGCGCGCCGGCCGCCGGGATGCCCCAGGGCAGGTCCGTCATCGGCTTTCCGCCTCCTTCGTGCCGACGTGCGCCGTGAACGAGTACGGCGCCCAGGGGCCCGTCACCTCGACCCGCACCCCCGGCACTTCCCGCGCCAGCGAGGACACGGCGGCCCGGAATGCCGCGCGGTCCGAACGGGCCACGAGATAAGCCTCGTTGGCGATGTTCTCGCCCGGCCGTGGGCCCAGGCCGGCCTGCTGCGGGCGGTGCGCCACGCGGGCCCGCGCGAGCCCGGACACCGTCTGCGGCAGGCGCGCCGCCACCTCGCCCGCGGCGCGGTACGCCTCGCGGTGGCCGCGCCGCTGCGCCTGGCGGCGACGGAGATACGCACGCCCCGGAGCGTCGGCGCCGGCCCCCGCGTGCGGCGGCTGCGAGGCGGCGCCGGTAGCCGCGGGCCGCTCCGGGGCCACCGAGGTCGCGTACACCTTCACCCCCAGTTCCTCATGGCCGTCCAGCCAGTCCAGGAGCCGCCGGAAGCGATCGGCGTCGCACCGCAGCACGTCGGCCACGCGCACGTCGTCCAGATACACCGTCGCGAGCCGCATGGGCAGCACGGTGGTACGGCTGTGCACGGCGTCCACCACCGCGTTGTGGGCGCGGGCAAGGGCCTCAAGCCGCTCCAGATCGTTGAGGCGGGCTTCAAGGCCCTCGGTGCCGAACTCCTCGGCGGGCACGGAGCCCACCACGGCCGCCAGCCCGCTGTGCCGGACCAGCCGCAGGCCGGTGCCGCCCGCGGGCGCCGGGGCCGCATCGGGCCCGAACGGCGGGTCGGGGGCGTCCGCGCGGCACACCGCGTACAGGTAGGAGAGGGTGCCGGTGCCCGCTCCAGGGTCCGCCGTCACCGCTCCTCGCTCCCTTCGGGGACATGCGGCTCCCGCTCGCCGTGGCCGCTCCCCGCATCGGGGAGGGCCGCGGCGGCGCGCAGCTCCGCGACCTCGGCGCGCAGCCGGGCGATCTCCGCGGCCTGACCGTCGGTGCTCCCGGCTGGTGCGGCCGTCTGGGCCCGGCCCGCCGCATGACCTGCCGGTATCTGACGGTCCGGCGCGCTGTCACCGGCGCGGGAGGAGAGCGAAGGGTCGTGTTCCCACCAGTCGATGCCCATCTCCTTCGCCTTGTCCACGGAGGCGACGAGCAGCCGCAGCTTGATGGTCAGCAACTCGATGTCGAGCAGGTTGATCTGAATGTCCCCCGCGATGACCACGCCCTTGTCGAGGACGCGTTCCAGGATGTCCGCGAGGTTGGCGGAGTTGCCGTGCGGCGGCGGCCCGTAGGGGACTTGGGCAGGGGACCGACCGGTACGGCCGGCCAGTGAGTCGGGCATGTCGGTTCACCCTCGTACTGATCGTCGTGGCGTCACGGACACAAGGAGCCGGCGAAGCCCCGATCCGGACCTGGCCGTGCGGCGTCATGGGTCGAGGCCGAGTCGCCATCGCTCGTACCGGATGGACTCCAACGCGTCGAGCAGTTCGTCCTCGCGCCGGTCGAATTCCTCCGCGGAGATCCGCCCCGCGACCAACTCGCGCTCCAGTTCCGCCAGTTGGTCGCGTATCGGGCCGGGGTCGTAATACTCACGCTCGGCAGCCGTCAGCGCCTGTCCGAGCACCCAGGCGAATCCGCGGACCGGGGCCACCGGCAGGGTGAGGAGCTGAGTGACGAGCCCCATCAGACGAAGCTGTACGGCGGGAGCGGGCCGTTCAGCCGGACCGTGTACGCCTTGCCGTGCAGGGCGGCCTCCGCGTGCACGGCCTGCGAAAAGGCGGCGGCCTCGGCCCGCTTCACCAGGAACGACACGTTCAGCAGGGTGTCCCGGGACGGCTCACCCAGTACGGTGTCGAGCGCGGCGGGGGAGAGGCGTTCGGTCATCTCCTTCGCTTCGCGTTCCTGGCGGGCCTTGACCTCTTCGGCGATGAGTTCACCGAGGCGCATCTTCTCGCTCTGCGCGTCCGGGTTCGCCCGGGTGAACTCGTTCAGCCTGCGGACCTCGTCCGATGTTCGGACGATCTCCTTCAGCAGGTCGTCCGTGTCCCGCGAGACCTTCACATGGAACTCGAGACAGCCGTCGAGCCGCGCGAGCCGTTCCTTGTAGCCCTCCCGGTGGTCGTCGAGGACCGCCGCCACCTGTGCGTCATCCGGTCCCACGAGCCCGAACCGCATGGGCAGCACGGCACCGTCGGCCATCAGGCTCTCCAGCACGGACTGGTGCGCGGCCACGTCCCTGCGCTTGGCCCGCAGGCCCTCGGGCGCGTCGCTGACGACCGCCGTCAGATCCCCGGCCCGCACCGTACGCAGCGCGGCGGCGGGATCGCCCACCCCGCTCAGGGCGTCGACACGGAGCGGATGGTCCGACGCGGTGATCGCGTAGACGTAGGTGGGCATGGACTACTCCTCCCGGCGACGGGTCGTACGGCGGCTCGACGACGTCGACTTGCCGGCGTGCTCGCCCTCTCCCTCGTCGTCGGAGCCGCCCTTGAGGGAATCGGTGATCGCCTCGACCGCTCCGGACAGCGCTCCCTTGCTCTTGCCCTTCGCGCCGCTCTCCATGGAGTCTCCGACGATATCGGTGAGGCCGGAGGGCTTGTTGCGGCCCGACTCCAGGTCGAGCCGGTTGCACGCCTCGGCGAAACGCAGATAGGTGTCCACACTGGCGACGACGACGCGGACGTCGATCTTGAGTATCTCGATGCCGACCAGGGACACCCGGACGAAGGCGTCGATGACGAGTCCGCGGTCGAGGATCAGTTCCAGGACGTCGTACAGATTGCCCGAACCGCTACCGCTCGTCGGGGCGTTGGACTGCTGAACGATGCTCACGCTGCTTCTCCCTTTCTACCTCGTTTCTCGTTCTGTCGGGTTCTGTCTCGTTCCTAGTAGTGACTCATCGGTCGACCCGGCCGCGCGCGTAGCGTTGCGTGCGCTCATAGCCGGTCAGTTCGCCCCGGTCGTCCATGTCGACGCGATACGACGCCATGACACTCGACGTGTCCGGAACGCATTCGATCTCCACGACCTCCACGCAGGCGGTCCACCCGTCGTCGGTCCTCTTGATCGCGGACACCGAGTCGGGTTCCCTGCCGAGCAGTTCCGCGAGTTGGGCAGCGGCGCGGCGCATCGCTTCGGGAGCACCGATACGGCGGCGTTCGCTCCCGCTGTCGCCTGCGTCGTTCCTCTCGGTTTGCGTCATCGTCCGTCCGTAGCCTCGTGGAAGGGGATGGGTGGCCACAGCCGCGGCGTGGTGCGAGGCGTCGTGGCCGTACGCACTCGGTGGTTTCGGCAACGTCCTCGCACAGCGGCGCCGCGACCTGTCCGACCGTTTCCGGGGCGTGCTTTTCGCGTAGGAACCGCGTGCCCGACACCACCGGATCCATGCCCGAAGCACGTCAGCCCGGTGACGTGCCACACGACTTGAGCCGCCTGGCCGGCTCAACACCTGCTTCCTGGACGATCTTTCGTCTCCCTGATGATCCGGGTCCGCAGGCCGGCGTCGAGCAGTCCCCTGGCGAGAGGGCGGCCTTGACCGTCGCAGGCGAGGTGGACCTTGGGTGTCAGTCCGCCTCGGGATCGGCCGAGGCGGATCCCGTATCTTGATCGAATGGGACACGGCCCCTGACCAACGTCCAGAAGGGCGCTGCTGCCCGTGTGAGAAGGGAGGGCCGCGACCAGCCGCACGAGTTCCGGGTCGACCTCGTAGTGACGCCTCTGCAATTCCGCGAGGTCACGGTCGTCAGCGGCAGCCGGTTCGTGCGGCAGGCCATGTTCGGCTGGTTCACCGACATGGCGCCGACGCAGAACGCCGTGCTGCAGGAGGTGCCGGCGGAGCAGCCGGACGCCGCCGTCATCCGGCGAAGGCGGAACCGGATCGCCGTCGCGCTTGGGCTGGGGTGCGGGCTTCGCCAGGGCGCGGTGTTCGGGCTGGGCCCGGAGGACGTCGACTACGCCAGGGGCGTGCTCCGTGTCCGTCGCCAGGTGCAGTCGGTCAACGGGAAGCTCTACTTCGCCCTGCCGAAAGGGGCGAAGACCCATCATGCTCGGTCACTACGCTCACTTCATGCCTGAGGCCGGCAGGAGGGGGGCGCACCGCCATTGACGGGCTGCTCGGAAGCGGGGAGATGGGGATGCGGGCGGAAAGTCTCCGGATTCTCCCCAGGGCTGTTCGCGGATTGGAAGGTCAAGTCGGCGTGTAACCTGGGAAAATGCTGTCTGAGGTCACCGCGATCCGCTACATCACGCCGCTGCGTGAGGGGGGTTCGCTGCCGGGGCTCGTCGAGGGTGACGACCTCCATACCTATGTCATGAAGTTCACCGGGGCGGGCCAGGGCCGCAAGACCCTGGTCGCCGAGGTGGTCTGCGGGGAACTGGCGCGCCGGCTCGGCTTCCGGGTGCCCCCGCTGGTGACGATCGCGCTCGACCCGGTCCTGGGACTCGGCGAGCCCGACCGGGAGGTGCAGGAACTCCTCAGGTCCAGCGGCGGCACCAACCTCGGGATGGACTTCCTCTCCGGCGCGCTCGGCTTCGACCCGCTGGCCTTCGCCGTGGACCCCCGGGAGGCCGGGCGGATCGTCTGGTTCGACGCGCTGGTGAACAACGTCGACCGCTCCTGGCGCAACCCCAACCTGCTGATGCACCGCGGCGACCTGTGGCTCATCGACCACGGCGCCACCATGATCTGGCACCACAACTGGCCCGGCGCCGACTCCTCCGCAGCCCGCCCGTACGACGCCTCGGACCACGCCCTGGCCCGGTTCGCACCGGACGTCGCGGCGGCCGCCGCCGCGCTGGCCCCCCTGGTCACCGGGGACCTGCTCGCCGAGGTGACCGCCGAGATCCCCGACGCCTGGCTCGCCGACGAGCCCGGCTTCGACACGCCGGACGACCTCCGGCGCGCCTACGCACGGCCGCTCCTCGCCCGGGCCGCCGTCATCCACCAGCGCATCACCGGCATCGAGGGGGCCAAGTGACCGAGCGGCACATCATCAGGCCGGGCCAGGGCGGCGGCCGTGACGTCTTCGAGTACGCCGTGCTGCGCGTCGTGCCCCGCGTCGAGCGCGGTGAGTGCATCAACGCGGGCGTGGTCGTGTACTGCCGGGCCAGGGCGTATGTGGGCGCCCGCATCCAACTGGACGAGGCCAGGCTGCTGGCGCTCGACCCGGCCGCGGACACGGACGGCGTACGGGCGGCGCTCCGCGCGATCGAGGCGGTGTGCGCCGGTGGCGAGGCGGCCGGGCAGGCGGCCGGGGACGACGCGGGACGGCGCTTCCGCTGGCTGATCGCGCCCCGCTCGACGGTGGTGCAGCCCGGCCCCGTGCACACCGGGCTCACCACGGATCCGGCGGCCGAGGCGGAGCGATTGCTGGACCTCCTGGTGAGGTAATGGATCACATGCGCCGGGTGTGCCGTTGACACCGGGTGCCCGGGCTTCTAGCGTCACGTCCACCGAGGGTACTAAGCGGTCGCTCACCGGTCGGGCGTACCGTGGGAGCCGCAGACCGGCCCGGCCGGCCGGCTCTGCCGACCAGGAATTCTCAAGGGCGAGGAGAACCAGCAATGTCCAGCACTGAGCAGCGGGTCGCCGTGGTCACCGGAGGCGCCCGCGGTATCGGCGCCGCCACCGCCGTACGACTGGCCGCCGAGGGCCGCGCGGTCGCGGTGATCGACCTCGACGAGGCCGCCTGCAAGGACACCGTGGAGCAGATCACCGCCGCCGGCGGCAGGGCCGTCGCGGTCGGCGCCGACATCTCGGACGAGGCCCAGGTCGAGGCCGCCGTCGCGCGCGTCGTCGGGGAACTGGGCGCCCCCACGATCCTGGTCAACAACGCCGGCGTGCTCCGGGACAACCTGCTGTTCAAGATGACGACGGCCGACTGGGACACCGTCATGAACGTGCACCTGCGCGGCTCGTTCCTGATGACCAGGGCCCTCCAGAAGCACATGGTGGACGCCGGCTGGGGCCGGATCGTCAACCTCTCCTCGTCCTCGGCGCTGGGCAACCGCGGCCAGGTCAACTACTCCGCCGCCAAGGCCGGCCTGCAGGGCTTCACCAAGACCCTCGCCATCGAACTCGGCAGGTTCGGCATCACCGCCAACGCCGTCGCCCCCGGCTTCATCGCCACCGAGATGACCAAGGCCACCGCCGAGCGCGTCAAGATGGGCTTCGAGGAGTTCAAGGCGGCCGCCGCCACCCAGATCCCGGTGCAGCGCGTCGGCGAGCCCGAGGACATCGCCAACGCCATCGCCTTCTTCACCGGCGAGGCGGCCGGTTTTGTCTCCGGGCAGGTGCTGTACGTGGCCGGCGGACCGCTCGACTAGGACCGATGAGGGACGATGAGGGACACGGACATGACTGAACTCCCGGAGCCGTCCGGCAAGGTCGCCCTCGTCACGGGCGCCAGCCGGGGCATCGGCTATGGCGTCGCCGAGGCGCTGGTCGCGCGCGGCGACCGCGTCTGCATCACCGGCCGGGGCGAGGACGCCCTCAAGGAGGCCGTCGACAGGCTCGGTGCCGACCGGGTCGTCGCCGTGGCGGGCAAGGCCCACGACCTGGCGCACCAGGCCGAGGCAGTGGAGCGCGCCATGGACGCGTTCGGCCGCGTCGACTTCCTGGTCAACAACGCCGGCACCAACCCGGTGTTCGGGCCGATGGCCGACCTCGATCTGAACGTCGCGCGCAAGGTGTTCGAGACGAACGTGATCTCCGCGCTCGGCTTCGCCCAGAAGACCTGGCATGCCTGGCAGAAGGACAACGGCGGCGCGATCGTCAACATCGCCTCGGTGGCGGGCCTCGCGCCCTCCCCGTTCATCGGCGCCTACGGCGTCAGCAAGGCCGCCATGATCAACCTCACCCAGCAGCTGGCGCACGAGTTCGCGCCCGGGGTGCGGGTCAACGCCATCGCCCCGGCCGTCGTCAAGACCAGATTCGCCAAGGCCCTGTACGAGGGCCGCGAGGCGGAGGCAGCCGCCGCCTACCCGCTCGGGCGGCTCGGCGTGCCCTCCGACATAGGGGGAGCGGCGGCGTTCCTCACCTGCGAGCAGTCCGACTGGATCACCGGGCAGACCCTCGTCGTGGACGGCGGCATCTTCCTCAACGCGGGCGTCGGCTGACCGCCGCGCGCTGACGGGCCGCGCCGGCACCCGGGCGCGCGGAGAGCCGTCGTGCGAAGAGCCGTCGCGCGGGTAACGATCGGGCGCACGAGAGCGTCGTTTCCTTGACGGGAACGGCGCTCTCGTCCGTGCGCGAGGGGTCCTCGGGGCATGACAACGTCGTCATGAACGACCTGATCAGAGCCCTGTGCGAAGCGGGTTCGCCCGGCCCGGCACTGCGGTATGGTCTGCCGACCCCTTGGTATGCCAGATCGAGGAGCGTGCGCGTGTTCAACCGGAACCGATGCCTGCGTCACCTGGCGGCGATCGCGTCCATATCCCTGGTGACCGGGTGCGCAGTCTTCTCCGACGGCGATCCGAACAGCGAGGAACCGATCGTCGTCGGGACCACCAGCGCGCCGAGCACGCTGGACCCCGCCGCGGCCTGGGACGGCTCGTGGGAGCTGTTCCGCAACATCTACCAGACCCTCGTCGCCTACCCCAACGGCTCCACCACGCCCCAGCCGGACGCCGCCAAGCGCTGCGCGTTCACCGACGGTTCGAACCGCACCTACCACTGCGCACTCCGCTCGGGCCTCAGGTTCGCCGACGGCGACCCGCTGACCGCCGAGGCCGTCAAATACTCCGTCGACCGGATCAGGGCCATCGACGCGCCGAGCGGCCCCGCCGGACTCCTCGGCAGCCTCGACCGGGTCGAGATCCGCGGAGACCACGACGTCTACTTCCGCCTCAACCAGCCCGACGCGACCTTCCCGTTCGTGCTCGCCACCCCGGCCATGTCGATCGTCGACCCGCGCGACTACCCGGCCCGCTCGCTGCGCGAGGACGGCACGGTCCACGGGTCCGGGCCGTACGAGCTGCGCGCGTACGAGGAGGGCAAGAAGGCCGAACTGGTCCGCAACGACCGCTACCAGGGCTTCGCCGACCGGCGGAACGAGGCCGTGACGATCCGCTACTTCCAAAACTCCGCCGCCATGGTCAAGGCGCTGCGCGCCAAGGACATCGACCTGACCTACCGCGGTCTCGCGGCCGGCGACATCATCGCCCTCCAGGACCACCAGTCGCAGGACCTGCAACTGGTCGACGGCGCCGGCACGGACATCAGCTACCTGGTCTTCAACCCGAAGGACCCCTGGGCGGACCGACTCGCCGTGCGCAAGACCGTGGCCCAGGTCGTGGACCGCGCCGCCATCGCGCACAAGGTCTACAAGGACACCGTGGACCCCCTGTACTCCATGGTCCCCAAGGGCCTGACCGGCCACACCACCGGCTTCTTCGACGACTTCGGCGAACCCGACGTCGCCCGGGCGCGCACGATCCTCACCGAGGCGGGCATCACCGGGCGCGTCCCGCTGACCCTCTGGTACACCACCGACCGGTACGGCTCCGAGACCGCGAAGGAGTTCCAGGAGCTGAAGAGGCAGCTGGAGGACTCCGGCCTGTTCAGGATCACCCTGAAGAGCCGCCCCTGGAAGACGTATGTGGTGGGCTACCAGAAGGGCGAGTACCCGGTGTTCGGCCGCGGCTGGTTCCCTGACTTCCCCGACGCGGACAACTTCATCGCCCCGTTCGTCGGCGAGCAGAACGCCCTCGGCACCCCCTACCCGGCGCCCCGGATCACCAAGGAGCTGCTGCCCGCGTCCCGGCGCGAGAGCGACCGCGCGAACGTGGTGAAGCAGTTCGAGGAGGCGCAGCAGATACTGGTGGACGACGCCCGGCTGCTGCCGCTGTGGCAGGGACGGCAGTACGTGGCGGCCAGCGACGACATCTCGGGCGGCGAGCGCGCGCTCGACCCCTCGACGATCATGATGATGTGGGAGCTGCACCGCAAGACCAGCTGGTGACGGCGGTCGCGGCACCGATTGTCAGTGGTCGCCTGTAGGTTCTGAGACCAGCAAGTGACCGCACACCGTAAGGACGTTGACGTGACCGACATCGCCATGCTGCCCGGGTCCTGGCGCGGGGTTCTGGGCGACGAACTGCAGCAGACCTACTTCAAGGAGCTGACCGAGTTCGTCGAGGAGGAGCGGGCGAAGGGTCCCGTCTACCCGCCGCGCGAGGAGGTCTTCGCCGCGCTGGACGCGACGCCGTACGAGAAGGTCAAGGTGCTCATCCTCGGCCAGGACCCGTACCACGGCGAGGGCCAGGGACACGGCCTGTGCTTCTCGGTGCGGCCCGGGGTGAAGACACCGCCCTCCCTGCGGAACATCTACAAGGAGATGAAGGAGGAGCTGGGCACGCCGATCCCGGACAACGGCTATCTGATGCCGTGGGCCGAGCAGGGCGTGCTGCTGCTCAACGCGGTCCTCACGGTGCGCGGGGGCGAGGCGAACTCGCACAAGGGCAAGGGCTGGGAGAAGTTCACCGACGCGGTGATCCGCGCGGTGGCCGAGCGGCCGGACCCGGCCGTTTTCGTGCTGTGGGGCAACTACGCGCAGAAGAAGCTCCCGCTGATCGACGAGACCCGCCATGTGGTGGTCAAGGGCGCGCACCCCTCGCCGCTGTCCGCGAAGAAGTTCTTCGGCTCCCGGCCGTTCACGCAGATCAACGAGGCGATCGCCCGGCAGGGCCACGAGCCGGTCGACTGGACGATCCCGGACCTCGGCTGACCGCGCCGAAGCCCGCCGGGTGCCGTACGGGGGCGCCTGACCGGGATTGCCGTCCCCCCCGGTTAGCGTCGGGGTGGGACGGGGAGCGCGGCGGCCGGCCGGCGGCTCGCGGTGCCTGCGGCCATGAGACGGAGGAGGCGCCGTGGTGGAGCGACAGGAGCAGGCCGCGCCGGAGGGCGTACTGACCCGCATCGGGCAGGTCGTCATGCTGCACCACGGCGGGGACCGCGAGGAGGCCAGGCGCCGACTGCTCGACCTGTGGTCGGAGATCGGGCAGGACGGGGACCCGCTGCACCGCTGCACACTGGCGCACTATCTGGCCGACACGCAGGACGATCCCTCGGACGAACTGGCCTGGGACCTGAGGGCGTTGTCAGCGGCCCAGGAGGCGGCGCAGGCCGCGGCGCACGGCGGGCCGGACGGTGCTGCGGGCGCGGTCCGCGGCTTCTACCCGTCGCTGCACCTCAACCTCGCCGCCGACTATGTGAAGCTGGGCCGCACCGATGCGGCCCGCAGCCATCTGCGCCGGGCCCACTACGCGGCCGGGGCCCTCGCCGACGACAGCTACGGCGACGGCGTACGGGCGGCAATCACCAGACTGACCCTCCACCTGGCCGCCCCACCCCCCGACGAGGCCCCCTGACAGCGCCCCGAAGGGGCGCGGGGAACTGCGCGCCCAGCCACGATGGCGCTACAGACAACGATGGCGGTTCGCGCCCCCGAAGGGGCGCGGGGAACTGCGCGATCAGCCACGACGTTGCCGCAGACGCCCGACGGCGGTTCGCGCCCTGAAGGGGCGCGGGGCTGTATCAATATGCGGCTCCGCCGCGCGGGCGCGACCAGCCACGACGGCGCTGCAAACGACGACGGCGCTGCAAACGACGACGGCGCTGCAATCGACAACGGCGCTGCAGACGCCGATGGCGCATCGCGGCCTGGCCAGCGGAGCGCATCGGTCCGTCAACGACCGTACGTCCGCTCGCAGATGTGGGACTCCGGGCTGTCCGGGGGCCAGCCGCCGTACTGTCGGCCCAGGGCGCACACGTCCGGGGGCGCGAGGGTGGACCGGGACCGTCGGGGGGCGCCGGCGCGCGGCCGTGGGTGGGGATGTGCGCGGGGCGAGGAGGACTGCCCGGGCGACGGCGTGGCCGCCGGAGCGCTCGGCGCGGCCCGTTCCTTGCGCTCGGGGCGCCGGGAGGGGCCGACCATCTCCAGCGCCTCCCGGGCCGGCGCCTGCACCACCCGTGGCTCGGCGCTGCCGTCCGGCCGGGGCGCCGAGGGCTGCGACCGTGCCGTACCACCCGGCGGCCCGGCGGTCGGCGGGCGCTGGACGGTGACACAGCCGGTCAGGGCCGAGACGGCCACGGTGACCAGAAGCGCGGCGGCGGTCGTCGTTCGATGCACCCACGCAACTCTGCTGCTTCAGCCACCCGATCGGGACGACGGGCGAGCGCAGAATGCCCCGCAGGGGTGATCTCCCGCCCCGCGTGGGTGAAGCGGCGGTGTGCACGGTGACGTCATTCGCCGGTGGCGCCGTCGATCCGCTCGCGGATCAGGTCCGCGTGGCCGTTGTGCCGGGCGTACTCCTCGATCATGTGGGTGTAGATCCAGCGGAGGCTGAACGGTTCCTTCGAGAACCGGCTCACGCCCCGGGAGAGGTCGTCGAGTCCGAAGCCGGCCGCGTGGCGCCGGGCGGTCTCGATCTCGGCCTGCCAGGTGGCGTACGCCTCCTGCCAGGTGTCCGACTCGGTGAGGTGGAACTCGCCGTCCGGGTCTTCCTCGCTGTAGTAGATCGGTCCCGGATCGTCGCCGACCAGCACCTTGCGGAACCAGTTCCGTTCGACCTCCGCCAGGTGCCGCACCAGCCCCATGAGGGACAGCTCGGACGGTGCGACCGAGGCGGTTCTGAGCTGGGCGTCGGTCAGGTCCGCGCACTTCAGGGCCAGGGTGTCGCGGTGGTAGTCGAGCCAGCCCTCCAGCATCGTCCGCTCGTCGGCGTTCTGGGCCGGCTCCCGGCGCTCATTCGTCATGGCCGTCATTGTGGCCCGCCCGGCCCGCCTGCGGCACGGAATTTCCGCCGCCCAGCATCCCGTCGAGCAATTCCCGCACCCCGGCCCGTACTTCGGCCAGGCTCGGCACCCGCGTGCTGAACGATCCGGCGACGCACGAGAACATCAGCCCGTCCGCCCAGGCGACCAGGGACAGCGCGTGCCGCTCCGGTTCGGTCGAGCCAAGCGCGGCGGCCATGGCGGTCAGCTGCTCCCGGAAGACGGCGCCCGTCGCGTCGTAGAAGGCCCGCAGGGCGGGGCGGCGCGTGGCCTCCAGGGCCAGCTCGTAACGGGAGACCAGCAGCTCGCGGTGGCGGGTGACGGTCCGGTGTGTCGCCAGGGCCAGGGCGTCCACGAGCGCGTCGCGGCCGCCGCGCGGGTCGGGCATCTCGTCCAGGGCGAGCACCCGCGCCTCCCGGACGGCATGCCGCCGCACCACCACCTCCAGCAGGGCCTGGCGGGTGCGGGCGACGTTCGAGGTCGAGCCCTGCGGCAGGCCGGCCGCCTCGTCGACCGCGCGATGGGTCAGTCCGCGCATGCCGCGCTCGGCGAGCAGCGCGATGGCGGTGTCGGCGACGAGGTCCGCACGGGAGGCGGCCGGGGTGTGGACGGACATGGGACGACCCTACCCGCGGCACTACGCCTGTAGTACAGTCGAGGTGCCGCCTTACTACACTTGTAGTGCGCCCGGCGGTGAAGCCAGGTCACCCGGGTCTGTGGTGGACCCCCGCGCGCTCTTGGAGGAGTCATGGCACAGTCGTCCCGCGCCGTCGTCATCGGTGGCGGAATCGGAGGTCTGACCGCCGCGGCGGCCCTGCACCGGCACGGCTGGCAGGTCACCGTCCTGGAACGGGCCGGCTCCCTGGCCCCGGTCGGCGCGGCCATCTCGCTCGCCCCGAACGCGCTGCGCGCCCTGGACGTCATCGGCATCGGCGACCAGATCCGCGACCTGGCCGCCTGGCAGGGGGACGGCGGACTGCGCACCCCGAGCGGTCGCTGGCTCTCGCGTTCCAGCGCCGAGGCCGCAGCGGCCCGGTTCGGCGGCCCCCTCGTCCTGCTCCACCGCTCCACCCTCATCGACGGCATCGCCGCCCTGCTCCCGCCGGACACGGTCCGCACGGCCGCCGACGCCGTCCTCGCGGACCCCGGCGGCACCGGCCGGCCGGCCAGGGTGACCGCCGCGGGCGAGGAGTGGGAGGCCGACCTGGTGGTCGGCGCTGACGGCATCCGCTCCGCCGTGCGCACGGCGCTCTTCCCCGACCACCCCGGACCGGTGTACGCCGGGTTCACCACCTGGCGGATCGTGATCCCGGTGCCCGGAGTCCGGTTCGCCTCGCACGAGACATGGGGCCGGGGCCGCATCTGGGGCACGCACCCGCTCAAGGACGGCCGGGTGTACGCGTACGCCGCCGCCACCCTCCCGGCCGGCGAGCGCGCCCCCGACGACGAGAAGGCCGAACTGCTGCGCCGGTTCGGCGACTGGCACGACCCGATCCCCGCCGTCCTCGCCGCGGCCCGCCCCGAGGACGTCCTGCGGCACGACGTCCACCACATCGCCGAGCCGCTGCCCGCCCACCACCGCGGCCGCAGCGCGCTCCTCGGCGACGCCGCGCACGCGATGCCGCCCACCCTCGGCCAGGGCGGCAACCAGGCCATCGAGGACGCCGTCGTGCTCGCCCACCACGCCCGCGACCTCGCCGCCTACACCGCGGCCCGGCTGCCGCGCACCACCGCCATCGCCCGGCAGGCCGTCAGGGTGAGCCGCCTCAACCTGACCGGGAACCGCGCCGCCATCGCCGTGCGCAACACCGCCGTCGCCGCGCTCTCCAAGGCCGGACCCGCCCTGTTCCTGCGCGGATTCGACGGCATCGCCGACTGGCGTCCCCCGTATGCTTCCGAGCAGGCACCGCTGGGCAAGCGCTAGGCCCTGTCGTCAAACCCCCGCCTGCCCCACGACGCCATGCACGCACTCTCGCCGCAGGGCCCGCCCTCCGGGCGAATGACGGGAGTTCGACGACAGGACCCAGGGGAGAGCACGTGAAGATCGGTTGCATCGGACTCGGCGACATCGCGCAGAAGGCGTATCTGCCGGTGCTCGGCGCGCTGCCCGGGCTCGAACTGCATCTGCAGACCCGGACGCCCGCGACCCTCGACCGGGTCGCCGACGCGCTGCGGGTCCCCGCCGCCCAGCGGCACCCCACCCTGGACTCGCTGCTCGACGGGGGGCTCGACGCCGCCTTCGTGCACGCGCCCACCGCGGCCCACCCCGAGATCGTCACCCGCCTCCTCGACGCCGGCATACCGACGTACGTCGACAAGCCGCTCGCCTACGAACTCGCCGAATCCCGGCGGCTGGTGGCGCTCGCCGAGCAGCGGGACGTGTCCCTCGCCGTCGGCTTCAACCGGCGCCACGCCCCCGGATACGTGCAGTGCGCCGACCACCCGCGCGAGCTGATCCTGATGCAGAAGAACCGCATCGGGCTGCCGGAGGAGCCGCGCACGATGATCCTCGACGACTTCATCCACGTCGTCGACACCCTGCGCTTCCTGGTTCCCGGCCCCGTCGAGGACGTGACCGTGCGGGCCCGTCTGCAAGGCGGACTGCTGCACCACGTCGTGCTGCAACTCGCCGGGGACGGCTTCACCGCGCTCGGCGTGATGAACCGGCTCAGCGGCTCCGCGGAGGAGATCCTCGAAGTCTCCGGGCAGGACACCAAACGTCAGGTGGTCAACCTCGCCGAGGTGATCGACCACAAGGGCCAGCCGACGGTGCGGCGGCGCGGCGACTGGGTGCCGGTGGCCCGGCAGCGCGGCATCGAGCAGGCGGTGCTCGCCTTCCTGGACGCCGTGCGCGCCGGCACGGTGCTCAGTGCCCGTGACGCACTGGCGACTCACGAACTGTGCGAGCGTGTGGTGCGTGCGGTGCGGGAGCGCCCCGCCGCGCCCTGACCGCCCGTGCGCCCTCCGCCACGCCCAGGGCGGCCAGCACCAGCAGCGCCCCCTGTACCGGCCAGTCGCCGTAGCGGACGTACGGCGTGATCCCGTGCGCGAGCGGCACCTCGTAGACGCGGGCGGCGCTCGCGTCGGTGCCGAGCCACGGGCCGAGCCGCCGCCCGTCCGGGCCGTAGACGGCGGAGATCCCGGTCAGCGTCGCGTGCACCATCGGACGGCCGGTCTCCGCGGCGCGCAGCGCGGCCAGCGAGGCGTGCTGCGCGGGCGCCCAACTGCGCTGGAACGTCGACGTGGAGGACTGGCCCAGCAGCACGTCCGCGCCGTCCTGGGCGAGATGCCGGCTCATGTCGGGGAACGCGGTCTCGAAGCAGACCATCGGGCCGAGACGCAGCCCGTGCCCGACGTCCATCACCACCTGCTCGGTGCCCCGCCTGCGGTCCTCGCCCGCCGCCTTGCCGACCGACGTCGCCCAGCCCAGCAGCGAGCGGGCCGGTATGTACTCGCCGAAGGGGACCAGCCGCATCTTGTCGTAGCGGGCGCCGGTCGGGCCCTCAGGGCCGATCAGCACCGAACTCTTGTAGATGCCCGGCCGGTCCGAGCGGCGGGCGTCCACGTTGACGAGCACGTCCGCGCCCGTCTCGCGGGACAGCGCGGCGATCCGACGGGCCAGGTCGGGCCGGTCGGCCAGGTCGAAGCCGACGCTGCTCTCGCCCCACACGACCAGGTCCGGGTGCCCTCCCACGAGCTGCCGGGTGAGCTGTTCCGCACGGTCGAAGCGCCCCTCGCCGCTGTCGCCGCCGCCGATGACGCCCGGCTGGACGACCGCGATCCGGACCCGGCCCTCGTCGGACGGGCGCGGCGACCACGCCCAGGCCGCCGAGGTCGCCGCCGCCGTGGCGACGAGCGAGGCGAGCGCCGGCGTCCGGGACTCGCGCACCGACACCAGCACCGCCACCGCGACGTTCACGGCCACCACCAGGAAGCTGAGCAGCCACACCCCGCCCACCGAGGCGAGCCGCAACGCCGGCTCCACCTGCCACTGGCTCGACCCGAGCATGCCCCAGGGGCCGCCGAGCCCCTGCCAGGACCGGACCAGCTCCACGGCCAGCCACGCCGACGGCAGCACCAGCAGCGCGGCGGCGCCCCGGCCGGGCGAGGGCGTCCCGCCCAGGAACCGGCGCACCAGCCAGCCCCAGGGCAGCCACAACGCGCCCAGCAGCGCCGCTATCAGAAACAGGAAGACATGCAGGCTCGGCAGCAGCCAGTGGTGCACCGCCACCATGAAGCCGATACCGCCGCACCAGCCGTCGAGCGCGGCGCGCCGCCCGGTGGGTGCCGAGCGGGCCAGCAGGATCCACGGGACCAGGGCGACATACGCGAACCACCAAAGGGCGGGCGCCGGGAAGGACAGCACCGGCAGGGCGCCCGCGAGGACGGCGGCGGCCGAGCGGCGCCACGCGGAGGCGAGCAGGCGGTCGAGCGTCCGCGTCCTCATGATGCCTGGCCTCCCTGCGCAGCGGCTGTCTCCAGTGTGCGCGCCGGGCGGCACCCGCCGACAGGGGGCCCCGGACTCAGTCGATCAGCGGCGCGGGACGCGGATCGGGCAGGCGGCGCCACTTCTCCTCGACGACCACCTCGCGCAGCCGCCAGCCGTCCGGCGTGCGCAGCAGCCTGAAGCCGTAGCGGCCACCGCACACGAAGTCGGGCGCCGTCGAGCCGCCGTCGCCGCCGGCCAGCCGCATCGGGTTGAGGTAGTCGGCCCGCACCTCGGCGGTGTCCCCGGTGTCCCGTTGCAGGATCCCGAACCGCACCCGGCGGTTGACGATCAGATGCTGGCGCATCACGAACCGGCCGAGGCTGTCGGCCAGCCAGGCGGCGACCCGGGCCGCCTCACCCTCGATGCCGCCGGCGGACCGGTAGTCCGCCCGCCCGTCGTCGGTGAACAGGGCCCGGTACGCGGCCCAGTCCCCGTCGTCCACGGCCGTCGCGTACTCGGTGACGAGCCCGTCCACGGTCATTCGGTCCATCACGGTAGCGAGGTCCACACGCTGCGTCATCGACTCAGTGTTGGTCACGGGGCGCGCGGAGCCAAGGGGGTGTGCGACGACATTCGGGCGAAACTTCGGACGACGAACCACCGCGGCGGGTCAGGACGCCCGCGCGGCGCGCATCCCGCCCGCCCGCTCGTGCCGTCAACTCCCTTTCTATACTGGGCGGATGATCACCGTTCCGGTCGGCGCACTCGAAGTGGCCATGGTGCAGTCGGGCGCCCGGGCCGTGGACACGCTGCGGGACACCGGCGCGTTCGCCCGCCGCCTCGACGCCCTCGGTTACCGGCGCCTCTGGTACGCCGAGCACCACCACTCCCCGGCCATCGGGGCGTTCCCGCCCATCGTCCTGATCGCCCACGCCGCCGCGTCGACGTCGTCCGTCCGTCTCGGATCCGGCGGCGTCCTCGCGCCGAACCACGCCCCGATCATGCTGGCTGAGCAGTTCGGCACGCTCGCCGCACTGCACCCCGGACGGATCGACCTGGGCATCGGCCGGGGACCCGGCACCTTCGACGAGGCGACGGCGCGGGCCCTGCGGCGCGGCGCCGGACCGGCGACGGACGACGAGTACCGCGACGACGTGTCGGCGACCCTGCGGCTCCTGGTGGACGAGATGGCGCTCGACCCGCTGCCGGAGCCCTGGCTGCTCGGCTCCAGCACGGCCGGCGCCGCGCTCGCCGCGGAACTCGGCCTGCCGATCGCCTTCGCCCACCACATACGCCCCGACAACACGCTCGCCGCGCTGCACCACTACCGCGCCCACTTCTCCCCGTCCCGCTGGTGCCCGCGCCCCCGCGTGCTCCTGTGCGTGGAAACCGTGTGCGCCGAGACCCAGCAGGAGGCGGCCCGGCTCGCCGGCCCGATGGACGTCGTCAAGGCCGGACTCCTCCAAGGGCGGGGCGACATCCCCTTCCCGACGCCCGAAGAGGCCGCCGCCCACGCGTTCACCGCGGACGAGAGGCGGGCGTTGGCGGCCTTCCGCGCCCACCAGGCGCACGGCTCACCCGAGACGGTCGCACGGCGCCTGAGCGACCTGCTGGCCGCGACCCACGCGGACGAACTCATGCTGACGACACCCGTCTACGCGCTGGCCGACCGGCTGAGGTCGTACGAACTCCTCAAGGAGTACGTCACACCGGCGGCTACCGGCCGCTAGGCCGTGTTGTGGGAGGCGCGGGCGGCCATCCCGTGAGGTCGTTCGCGGACCCGGTGCGCAAGGGCCGCCCCTCGGGTCTGCCGCTGCGGACCGGGTCCTGACTGGTGCGCCCGCCCTCGGAGCGGGCTTCAGCTCTTGAGGCGGTCGCGGTCCCCCATCACCACGACGGGGTGGCGGGCCGGATCGAGGGTGCGCAGCAGGGTCTTCATCCCGGACTCGGGAACGGTCACGCAGGCCGACGTACCGTCACCGTGGTCCAGGTGCAGCCATATGCCGCCGCCCTTCTCCACCCCTTCGGGCCGGTTCCAGTCGTACGGCGGGGCGCCCTTGAGCCGGTTGTAGTTGATCGCTATGACGTAGTCGAAGTCATGGGCGTGGGCTTCGTCATCGCTGATCGTGGGGGCGAAGGCGTTGTCGTCGTGCCAGTACTCGAGCCGGCTGCCCGGATCCGACAGCGCGCCGCCCGCGTCGGTCAGCGTGAACACACCGACGGGGCTGCGCTCGTCGTCCAAGCGATGCTCCGTCGTCCAGCCCATCCGGCCGTTGTGCCCGCGCCAACTGCCCGTGGCGTCCCAGGCCGTGCCCCGCTTCTCGTAGAGGACGACGAGACTGTCGGGCGAATCCCGGCTGTCGCCGTAGACCACCACGAGCTGACGGGTGTCGGCCGGCACCTGCTTCCACATCCGGTCTCCGAGGCCCGGGGGGCGTATGCCCACCGCTGGGCGCGGGGAGCCGGACGACGCCGGGTTGTTGATACCCGGGGCACCGCCCGGGTAGGCCCGGTCCGCGGTGTCACCGCAGGCCGTGGTCGCCGCCAGCAGGACGCCGCAGGCGAGGGCCGCGGGTATGGCGTGGCGCGCACCGCCGCGTCGCATCGGCCGCAAGAAGGGCCGGGTAACAGTTGATGTCCGCATGATCAGGATCTTGTGGCGGAACGAACCCCCTACGCATCCGCACACGGGCATCTGGCCTAAGCACATCGGCCGACCGGCGTGCCGTCCGTACGGCGCGGTCACCGGGGCCGGACCGCCGTGACGCGGCGGCCCTCGGGGCCGGTGGTGGACCTGACGCCCGGCCGGCCGCTCACCGCGACGCGATCATGCCGCCCAGGGTGAACGGCTGCGCCACATGACCTCGCCGAACCGATCCCACGCCGCTGTCAGTGCCTCGGCCCGGCGAACGACCGTCACCTGCCGAGATCGCCCGGCGGGATGCGGGGCGTGGTTCCGGGCGGTCGTAGAGTGAGTGATCTTCGAGCGCGCACATCACCTGGAGGTCCCCATGACACGCCCCGTCACGGTCGTCACCGGCGGCAGCCGGGGGATCGGCGCCGCGACCTGTCTGCGGCTCGCCGCGGACGGTCACGACCTGGTCGTCGGCTACGTCCGGGACGCGGCGGCGGCCGAGTCGGTCGCGGACGGGGTGCGCGCGGCGGGGGGCCGCTGCGTGACCGTGCGCGTGGACACGGCCGTGGAGGCCGACGTGGAGCGGCTGTTCGACACGGCGGAGGAACGGCTCGGCCCCGTCACCGGTCTGGTGAACAACGCCGGGGTGAGCGGCCCCCTGGGACGGCTGGCCGACACGGACACCGCCGATCTGCGCCGGGTCGTCGAGGTCAATCTCCTCGGCACGCTGCTGTGCTCGCGTCGGGCCGCCCGTCTCATGGCGGCCCGGGGCAACGGCGTGATCGTGAACGTCTCGTCCGGGGCCGCCACGCTGGGCAGCCCCGGGGAGTACGTCCACTACGCGGCGACCAAGGCCGCCGTCGACACCCTCACCCTCGGCCTGGCGAAGGAACTCGGCCCGGACGGCGTCCGCGTCAACGCGGTCGCCCCCGGCGCGATCGACACGGAGATGCACGCGGCGATGGGCGATCCGGACCGCGCGCACCGCATGGCCGCCACGATCCCGCTGCGCCGGCCCGGCCGGGCGGAGGAGATCGCCGCCGCGATCGCCTGGCTGATGTCCGCGGATGCCTCGTACACCACCGGCGCGGTGCTGCGGGTGGCGGGCGGCCGGTAGGGACCGGCCGCCGGGCCCGGCGACCTCCCGGCGGGCGCGGCGCGCCAGGGCGGGCGGAGCGCGCCCGCGGGTCCCCTGTCCGCCCGGAAGGTCAGGCCGCCTCGATGATCTCGCCGCGGATCGCCTCGGCCCACTCGACCACCAGCAACTCGTACTCCGCGCGCTCCTGGGCCGACAGGGATCCACCCGCACGCAGCCACAGGGCCCGGATCTGTTCGTTCACCTCGGCGGCAGACCGCAGGGAACCAGGGGGTAGGGAATCGGGGGACATGCGGACAAGCCTAGGGCCAAGCACTGACACTGCGCTACCGCACCGCTACGGAGACCGTATGGAGTCGGTCACGGGCGCGGCCGGTGGCCCGGACGGTCAGCCCGCCGACTCGGCCGCGTGCGGGCTGAGCACCCCCGCCGTCACCAGGGCGATGATGACGATGCCGAGCGCGACCCGGTAGTAGACGAACGGCATGAAGCTCTTCGACGAGATGAACTTCATGAACCAGGCGATCACCGCGTAGCCGGAGGCGAAGGCGATCACCGTCGCGAAGAGCGTCGGACCCCACGCGACGTGGCCGCTGCTCATCGCGTCCTTCACCTCGAACATCCCGGAGGCGAGGACGGCCGGAATGGCGAGCAGGAACGAGTACCGGGCCGCCGCCTCGCGCCGGTAGCCCATGAACAGGCCGCCACTGATCGTGGCGCCGGAGCGGGAGACTCCGGGGATGAGGGCGCAGGCCTGGCACAGGCCGTAGATCAGGCCGTCCCGGACGCCCAGGTTCTCCAGGGACTTGCGTTGCTTGGGGGCGCGGTGCCGGCCGCCCTTCTCGTCGCGGGCCGCGAGCCGGTCCGCGAAGCCTATGACGAGGCCGACGACGATCAGCATGGTCGCCGTGATCCGCAGATCGCGGAACGGGCCCTCGATCTGGTCCTTGAGCGTCACGCCCAGCACGCCGATCGGGATCGAGCCGATGATCACCAGCCAGCCCATCTGGGCGTCGTGGTCCTGCCGCATCGCCTTGTCGAACAGCGACCGGAACCAGGCCACGACGATCCGGCCGATGTCCTTGCGGAAGTAGATCAGCACCGCGGCCTCGGTGCCGATCTGGGTGATGGCCGTGAAGGCGGCGCCCGGGTCCTTCCAGCCGGAGAAGGCGGCGGTCAGCCGCAGGTGCGCGCTGGAAGAGACCGGAAGGAACTCGGTCAGCCCCTGGACGAGTCCGAGGACGAGGGATTCAAACCAAGACATGGAGGTGAGAGGTCCAAGTGCTGATCGGGAAAGCCGGGGAATGCGGCGATCATGTGTGCCGAGGGGCAGCGTAGCGCCCCGGGATGACGCGCCCGACACAGGGGTTCGAACCCGGTTCCCGGCAGCGGACCGGGTGTTGACCGGCCGCGGGGCCGCCGCATACCTTGCAGCGCGGGGAAAGCGCTTGCTGGAAAGGGTTGTTGAAGCGGCTTGTCGAGGCCGCCCCGGCTGCGCAGCCCACCGCGTCCGCCGTCCCGGAGGAGTGCTGATCACGCCCATGCCCAGCTCGACGTCCCCGTTCACCGGCCGGCGCATCAGGGCCGCCGTCGTCGGCGCCGGCGCCATCGGGCGCGGTTCCCATCTGCCCGCGCTCGCCCGGCTCGCCGAGGAGGGCGAGACGGAGGTCGTGGCGGTCGTCGACATCGACGCCGCCGCGGCCGAGGAGTTCCGTGCCGCGGCGGGCATCCCGCAGGCCTACACCGACCTGGAGCGGATGCTCGCCGAGCAGCGGCCCGACCTGGTGACGATCTGCACCCCGCCGACCCTGCACCGCGCGCAGACCGTGGCCGCGCTGCGCGCCGGGGCCTGGGTGTGGTGCGAGAAGCCGCCGGTGCCCGCGCTCGCCGACTTCGACGCCATCGAGGCCGAGGAGGGCGCCGACGGCGGTCCGTACGCGGCGATCGTCTTCCAGCACCGGTTCGGCTCCGGCGCCCGGCATGTCCGCGCGCTGCTCGCCGGGCGGGCGCTCGGCCGGCCGCTGGTGGCGCACTGCCAGACGACCTGGTTCCGGGACGCCGCCTACTACGCGGTGCCCTGGCGGGGCCGCTGGCACACCGAGGGCGGCGGCCCCGCCATGGGTCACGGCATCCACCAGATGGACCTGCTGCTGGATCTGCTCGGGCCGTGGAGCGACGTGCGGGCGATGGCCGGCCGGCTGGTCCACGACGTGGAGACGGAGGACGTCTCGACCGCGCTGGTCCGTTTCGCGAACGGCGCCCTCGCGACGATCGTGAACAGCGTCCTCAGCCCGGACGAGGTCAGTCGCATCCGCATCGACTGCGAACGCGCCACCGTCGAGCTGACCCACCTGTACGGCCACGGCAACGCGGACTGGCGCATCATCCCGGCCCCCGGCGTGCCGTCCGAACAGGCCGCAGCCTGGCGGGACTTCGGCCCGGACGTGCCCAGCTCACACCTGGCACAGCTCAGGGAACTGATCGCCGACATGCGCGCGGGGCGGCGACCGCGCAGCAGCGGCGCGGACGGCCGCACCAGCCTGGAGCTGATCACCGCCCTGTACAAGTCGGCATTCACGGACACGACCGTGCGCCGGGCCGACATCACCCCCGGAGACCCCTTCTACACGGCACTACACGGCAACACCCCCGGCTGGTCCCCGACCACCCCCTGACGCAGCGCCCCAAAGGGGCGCGGGGAACGGCGCGCTCAGCCACAACCCAGCCGCACCCGAACGATGGTCGCGAGAGCGGGGGGTTTCTGGCGGGCCCGGCTGTGCCGCAGCGCCCCAAAGGGGCGCGGGGAACGGCGCGCCCAGCCACGACGCTCCCGCACCCGAACGAGGGTCGCACCACGGCAATCCCGAGCGGCCCGCAGCGAACCGGCGCCCCAAAGGGGCGCGGGGAACGGCGCGCTCAGCCACAACCCAGCCGCACCCGAACGACAGACCCCAACCCACCCACCGCAAAGCTACGCAGGCCCCCGCACAGTCCACCCCCCCATCTGCGGATACGCCGTAAGGCCCTCGTGTCGCACCGCGTCCCCGCACACCCCGCAGGTGACGACCGGCACCAGTTCGTGCCCGCATGCGTGCTCGATCACCATGGGACGGTCGCCGTCCTCGTGCAGATGGCGGTCGCCCCAGGCCATCAGGGTCAGCAGCACCGGCTCCAGTTCGAGCCCCGCCCGCGTCGGCCGGTACTCGAAGCGCAGCGGGCGCTCGCTGTAGGCGTGCTTGGTCAGGATCCCCGCGTCGACGAGCCGCCGCAGCCGGGTGGCGAGGATGTCGCGTGGTGCCCCGATGTTGCGGACCAGCTGGTCGAAGCGGCCGTTGCCGAGGCACGCCTCCCGGAGCACCAGCAGCGAGTACTTCTCGCCGACGAGCGCGAGCGTGTCGGCGATGGAGCAGGGGCGCGGGTTTTTCGTGGCGGCCATGACCCCCAGTCTAGGTGAGGGTTTGATTTTCCAATCGACCGGGTTATGGTGAGTTCGGATTTCCTACCCACCGGTAGCCGCCCAGCTCACGGAACGGCGGCCAAGGAGGCCCGCACCATGCGTGACGCAGTCATCGTCGAAGCCGTACGCACCCCGATCGGCAAGGGCAAGCCGAACGGCTCCCTCGCGCACGTCCACCCCGTGGAACTCCTCGCCCACACCCTGCGCGCCCTGGTGGAGCGCTCGGGCGTCGACCCGGCCCTGATCGACGACGTCATCGGCGGCACCGTCGACCAGGTCGGCGAGCAGGCCATGAACACCACCCGGTACGCCGTGCTGTCGGCCGGCTTCCCGGAGACCGTCCCGGCGACCACGGTGGACCGCCAGTGCGGCTCGTCCCAGCAGGCCGTGCACTTCGCCGCCCAGGGCGTGCTGTCCGGCGCCTACGACCTCGTCGTCGCCTGCGGCGTCGAGTCGATGAGCCGGGTGCCGATGTGGTCGAACGTGCCCGCGGGCAAGGACCCGTTCGGACCCGGAGTCGCCGCACGCTACCCGGAGGGACTTGTTCCGCAGGGCATCAGCGCCGAACTCATCGCCGCCAAGTGGTCCCTCACGCGCGCGCGGATGGACGAGTTCGCCGTCTCCTCCCACCGAAGGGCCGCCGCGGCATGGCGGGACGGGCTGTTCGACGCCGAGGTCGCGCCGCTGGACGGCGTCGCCCGCGACGAGTGCGTACGGCCGGACAGCACGCCCGAGATCCTTGCCGGACTCAGGCCCGCCTACCACGACCCCGGCTTCGCCGAGCGCTTCCCGCAGATCGAGTGGAACGTCACCGCGGGCAACGCCAGCCCCGTCAACGACGGCGCCTCCGCCGTCCTGATCGCCTCCGCCGACACCGCCGCCCGGCTCGGCCTGCGCCCGCTCGCCCGGCTGCACAGCTTCGCCGTCACCGGCTCCGACCCGCTGCTGATGCTCACGGGCGTCATCCCGGCCACGGAGAAGGTGCTGCGCAGAGCGGGGCTCACTCTCGGCGACATCGACCTGTTCGAGGTCAACGAGGCGTTCGCGAGTGTCGTCCTGGCCTGGCAGCAGGAGACCGGCGCCGACCCCGCCAGGGTCAACGTGCACGGTGGCGCGATCGCCCTCGGCCACCCGCTGGGCGCCAGCGGCACCCGGCTGACCACGACCCTCGTGCACGCGATGCGCGCCCGCGGCGCCCGCTACGGACTGCAGACCATGTGCGAGGCCGGCGGACTCGCCAACGCCATGGTCCTTCAGGCCGTCTGACGGTTCATCGCGGGCGCAGATGGTGGCGCTTGCGCCAGGCCACCACGGCACCCGCGAGGGCCGGTACGGCGATGCAGGCCATCGCGATCAGGAAGGCGGGTGACGTCGGCGCCGAGGCACGCGCGCCCGCCACGACGTACGCGGCGGTGTTCGGGATCGAACCGAGCGCCGTCGCGAGCAGGAACGGCAGCCAGCCCATGCGGGAGACGGCGGCGCAGTAGTTCGCCGCCCAGAACGGCACGCCGGGGAACAGCCGCGCCGCCATCATCGAGCGGAAGCCGTGCCTGCTGAGCTGGCCGTCGGCGGCCCGCAGCCAGCGCCCGCGCAGCAGCGGGCGGAGCGCGTCCTGGCCCAGCATCCGGCCGAGCCCGAACGCGACGGCGGCACCCAGCACCGTGCCCGCCAGCGCCGTGCCGAGCCCCAGTGAGGAGCCGAACAGGGCGCCGGCCGCCAGGTTCAGCAGGGGCCGCGGCACGAACGGCACCGTGCACAGCCCGTACGCGACGGCGAACACGGTCGCCGCGGCGTATCCGCCGAGCTGTGGCGGCCAGCCGTGGGTGAGCAGTCGTTGCGGCTCGAACAGCAGCACGGCCGCGGCGGCCGCCGCGAGCAGCGTCACGAGCAGCGACAGCCGCGACCAGGGCGACAGCAACGCGCGCGTGCAGCGCGCCGCGAAGCCCGCGCGTGTGAGCGGCGGACCGGCCGGCGCCGTGGGGGCGGCGACGGCCAACTCCGTGGCGGCGGCCCGGGGAGAGGCCGTGGCGGTGCCCCCAGAGCGGTTGGTGGCATCGGGCATGCCGGTGACAGTAACCGACGAAGATGTCCGAGCGACGTACGGACCGTCGTATGCCGGTCACCTCGTGGCCCCCGTGCCGCCGCGGGCCCGCTCCGTGGAACCGCCGGCGGGGCCCGCGCCGGGGCACCTCCGGGCGCGCGCGTCGGCGCGGGAAAACCATTCGACGCGGCATGCCGTGTCGGCGATGATCGACGCCATGTACCGGCTCGCCTTCGTCCTCGCAGCATCCGCGGTCGCGGATGCCCCGAAGGCTGCCGTCCCGATCGTCGTGGCCGTCGACGGCGCCCGAAGCTGACCCTCTCCGGATCGTCCGGCGGACCCCGCAGGGGGAGGGTCGGTGCCTCTCAGGGGTCCCCACACCAGTCACGAGGCTTCGAGGTACAGCCATGCCCAAGACGGCATACGTGCGCACCAAACCGCACCTGAACATCGGCACGATGGGCCACGTCGACCACGGCAAGACCACCCTGACCGCCGCCATCACCAAGGTCCTTGCCGAGCGCGGCACCGGCGGCGGCACCCGGTACGTGCCGTTCGACCGCATCGACCGGGCCCCGGAGGAGGCCGCGCGCGGCATCACCATCAACATCGCGCACGTCGAGTACGAGACCGACGCCCGGCACTACGCGCACGTCGACATGCCGGGCCATGCCGACTACATCAAGAACATGGTCACGGGCGCCGCGCAGCTCGACGGGGCGATCCTCGTCGTCTCCGCGGTCGACGGGATCATGCCGCAGACCGCCGAGCACGTGCTGCTCGCCCGGCAGGTGGGCGTCGACCACATCGTCGTCGCCCTCAACAAGGCCGACGCGGGCGACGAGGAGCTGACCGACCTGGTGGAGCTGGAGGTCCGCGAACTGCTCACCGCGCAGGGCTATCCCGGCGACTCCGTACCCGTCGTACGGGTCTCCGGGCTCAAGGCCCTGGACGGGGACCCGCGCTGGACCGCCGCCGTCGAGGCGCTGCTGGACGCGGTGGACACCTATGTGCCGGTGCCGGAGCGGTACCTCGACGCGCCGTTCCTGCTGCCCGTGGAGAACGTGCTGACCATCACCGGCCGGGGCACCGTGGTCACCGGCGCGGTGGAGCGCGGCACCGTCCACGTCGGCGACCGGGTCGAGGTGCCCGGCGCCGGTCTTGAGACGGTGGTCACCGGTCTGGAGACCTTCGGCAAGCCGATGCGGGAGGCGCAGGCCGGGGACAACGTGGCGCTGCTGCTGCGCGGGGTGCCGCGGGACGCGGTGCGGCGCGGGCACGTCGTGGCGGCGTCCGGCAGCGTCGCGCCGAGCCGTCGCTTCGCCGCGCGGGTGTACGTCCTTTCCGCTCGTGAGGGCGGGCGGACGACGCCGGTGTCGACGGGCTACCGGCCGCAGTTCTACATCCGCACCGCGGATGTGGTCGGGGACGTCGACCTCGGCGCGACGGCGGTCGCGCGTCCCGGGGACACCGTCACCATGACGGTGGAACTGGGCCGCGCGGTCCCGCTGGAGCCGGGGCTCGGATTCGCCATCCGCGAGGGCGGCCGGACGATCGGCGCGGGCACGGTGACATCGGTCACCTGACGCCCCGCCGCGGTCCCGGGCACGGTGGCGCGTCCGGGGCCGCGGCCGGTCCGTGGCGAGGGCGGCGTGGTTCCGTGCCGGGCGGGCCCTCGTCGGCGTGCCGTGCGGGGTGCGGCGGTCGGTGCGATGTCGTTGGTGCCGGGCGGTCCCGGTCCGATTGGCACCTCGCCGTCGCTCTGGCTGGGGCGGTCGGACGGTCGGCTGACGGCTCGGTGCGGTTCCGGGCACGGTGACGCGTCCGGGGCTGCGGCGAGGGCGGCGTGGTTCCGTGCCGGGCGGGCCCTCGTCGGCGTGCGGGTGCGTGTCACGCGGTTGCGGGGCGCGGCGGTCGGTGCGATGCCCGCCGGTGCCAGGGGGCCCCGGCCCGGTCGGCAGCGTGCCGTCGCTGCGGCGGCCGGCCGGGGCTCGCGCGCGGGCGGCTCGGCGCGGGGCGCCGGGCCCGCGGTCCGTGCGGAGGCCGGGGCCACATGCCTGCGCGGGAAGACAACCCGGAGGTCTGTGTGGGAGGTCGGCTCCATCGTGGCCGTGTGGGAGGTCGGGCCCCGAATCCGTGCGAGATGCCGGGCCCCGATGTGCGTGCGGGAAGCCGGCCAGGGGGTCCGTGTGGGAGGCCGCGGGTCCACAGGGCCGTGCGGGAGGTCGGCCTGGGGCGGGCGTGGGAAGGGCGTACCGGCACAATGGGGGAGTGAGTGAAGCCATACCCGTTGTCCGTGCCACCGATCACGGTACGGCGAAGTTGATGCCGGACGTCGACCGGGCGCGGGCCTGGCTGCTCACGGTCGACGGGGCGCCGCAGTCGTACGTCGACCTGGACGAGCCGACGCACCTGGAGTTCGAGTACGCCCGCCGCCTCGGGTATGTGCTGGACGTCGTGGCGGAGCCGGGCCGGCCGCTGGACGTGCTCCATCTCGGCGGGGGCGCCCTCACCCTGCCCCGCTATGTGGCGGCGACCCGGCCGGGCTCGCGGCAGGATGTCGTGGAGGCCGATGGGGCGCTGCTGGCCCTGGTCACCGAGCGGCTGCCGGTCCCGGACGGCGCCGGCATCGCCCTGCACCCCGCCGACGCCCGAGCCTGGCTGGAATCCGCCGCCGACGACACGGCGGACGTGCTGATCGCCGACGTCTTCGGCGGCTCCCGGGTCCCCGCGCACCTCACCTCGCTCGGCTACGCCCACGAGGCCGAACGCGTGCTGCGGACGGGCGGCGTCTATCTGGCCAATCTCGCCGACGCCGCGCCCTTCGATTTTCTCCGCTCCCAACTCGCCACGTTCGCGGCCGTGTTCGAGGAGCTGGTGCTGATCGCCGAGCCGGGGGTGCTGCGGGGCCGACGGTTCGGCAACGCGGTGCTCGTCGCCGCGCACCGGCCCCTGGACACGGCGGCACTGGCCCGCCGCACCGCCTCCGACGTCTTCCCGGCCCGGGTCGAACACGGCCCCGCGCTACGGGAGTTCATCGGCACGGCCCGACCGGTCCCGGACGCGGAGGCCGTGCCGTCGCCCGAGCCGCCCGAGGGAGCGTTCGGCATCGGCTGAGGCGCGGACCGGACCGGACCGGGCCGGGCCGGACACGACGGTCACGGACCCGCCCGCTCAGGACCGCCGAGCCAAGGACCGCCCCGTTCAGGACCCCGTCGGCTCGCCGTGCACCCGCACCGTGCTGAGGATCTTCATGACGGTCTCCGTGTCCAGCTCCCCGTCCACGCCCTTGGCGGCGTAGAGGTTGAAGGACACGATGTCGTCCGCCGAGTTCCGGAAGGCGAACGTGATCGCCTTGCCGTCGCTCGCGCACTTGCCGGTACGGGGGTTGCCGGTCGAACGCGCCCAGGCGTAGGCGCCCTTGACGCCCGTCTTGGTGGTGTAGTCCGTGGCCTTCTTGTCGTAGGTGATGCTCTTCTTGTCCGGCTGCGTATAGCCGCCGTAGACCCACCAGGGCACGCCCCGGATCGCCGCGTCGCCGGGGCTCTTGGCGCCGCTCTCGCCCTTGGTGCCCGCCACGGCCAGCGGGGTGTCGTCGGTCTTGCCGTCCATGTCGTCGTCGGAGGTGCACCACTTCGACTTGTACTCGGCCGGCGCCGACATCATGATCAGCGGCTTGGCGTCGGGGGACTTGCGGTCCTCGAAGCCGATCGAGGTGCCCGGGGAGTCGAGCTCCCAGTCGGCGGGCACGTCGAAGGCCGTGCCCCACTTGGGGTTGACGACCACTTTCCAGCCCGCCACCAGCGGCTTCTCGGTCTCGGTGGTGCGCGGATTGGGCTCCTCGGACGACTCGCTCGCCGTCGGGTCAGCCGAGGACGACTGGCCGGACCTCTTGTCCGCGCCGCCGTCCGCCTTGTCGTCCTTGTCGCCGCCCAGCACCAGGAATCCGGTCACGCCGGCCGCGACGACCACCGCCGTCGCCGCCACGATCGCGACGAGCTTCGTCCGGTTCCCGCCGCCCCCACCCTGCGGCGGCTGCGCCTGGGGCGCTCCGACGGGTGCGGGCGTGCCCCACTGCGACTGCTGCGCATACGGGTTGGGCTGCTGGTAGCCGGGTTGCTGGTACGGGTTGGGTTGTTGGTAACCCGGCTGCTGATACGGGTTGTCCTGCGGATTCTGCTCGCCCCCTGGCGGCTGCTGTCCTGGCCACATGGGCAGTAACCCTAGTGCGGCGCCGGACACGATTCGGTCACCGGACCTCGTCAGGGCCGTACCGAACCGGGACGCCGGCCGCGGGGTGTTCCCCGGCCGTGTTCACAGCACCTTGGCGCGGATCAGTGCCGACAGCACCAGGGCGCCGGGCAGCAGCGGCAGCCAGTCCATGAGCACGCGGAACCCGATGACGGTCGCCGTGGCCAGGGCGAGCGGGGCGTCGAAGGCCACCAGCGTGAAGACCACCGCGGCGTCCACCGCGACGCCGCCCGGCGCGGGCACCGCCCCCACGGCGGTGCCCGCGGCCAGGTACGCCACGACCACGTGCGTCCATGGCACCGGCAGCCCGAGCGCGGCCCCCACCGACGCGAGCACGCACGCCTGCGACAGCGGCATCGCCGCGGCCCCGCCCCACAGCGCGAGGACCCGGCAGGGCCGGGTGTGCAGCACCCGCGCGTCGGCGAGCGCGGTGCGCAGCAGGCCGGTCACCGGGCGGCGCAGCGGACGTACGACCGTGACGAGCAGGACCGCGACGGCGGCGCAGGTGCCCACGACGGCGATCACCGCGACCAGGGTGCGTCCGTCGGGCACCAGGTCGCCGAGCCTGCGTCCGGCGGGCGAGGCCAGCAGCAGCGTCAGCAGCACCAGCGTCTTGGCGACGGGCTTCACCAGCGAGTACAGGGCGAGCGAGGCCGTGGCCCGGTCCAGCGGTATGCCGCGGCCCCGCAGGAAGCGCAGGGTGACGGCGTGCGCGCCGAGGCCCGCGGGCAGCGCGTGGTTGGCGGCACCGGCGGCGAACTGCGAGGCCAGCAGCAGTCCGGGCGGCAACCGGTCGGGGAGGGCGCCCTGGCGGACGCAGGAGGCCGCCACCCAGCCCAGGCAGGTGAAGCCGAGCCCGGCCAGCAGCCACCCCGGGTCGGCCGCGGCCAGCCGGGCGGCACCCTCGTACAGCAGGGGCCGATTGGTCAGCCCCCAGATCCCGGCCAGCAGGAGGGGGCTCAGGCACAGCACGAGCCGGATCGGGCGGGCCGCCATGAACGGCACCGGGCGCCCGGGCGCGTCGGCCATGCACGCGGGCGGCTCGGGCCGGGGCGTGGACGCGGCGGCGGGCACGGCGGTCACCGCGGGCGCATCGGCCACAGCGGTCGCCGCGCTCACGGCGGTCGCCGCTGCGGCCGGCCCGGGCGCGGCGGGCGCAGGTGGTTCGGGTGTGAGGGCGTCCGGCATGGGCCGTTCGGGCGTGCGCGCGTCGGGCGGGCGCGGGGGTGCTTCCGGCTGGAGTGGGGAGGCTGCGGACGGGAGCGTGGGGACTGAGGACACGGGGTACGTCGTCCTTCCGCATCGGGCCGCGCGGCGGCGGCCTGAGGGTGCGAGGCGGGGAAACCGCGGGGAGCCTTCCCGTTCCGTGTGACACGCGGATGTCCGAGAGCCGAAGGGCCGTCGGCGGGACGGTGCCGCGGACCGGTCCGTGCGCCCGCGCCCCGGTGAACGGGTAGCCTGCACAGGGGCGTGCCGTCACAGCCGCCCGGTGGTGCAGGACCCGACAGGGAAGGAACCGGCGTTGCACGTCCAGGAATGGCTCGACACCGTGCCCGCGGTGGCCGTCTACGCCGTGGTGGCCCTGATCATCGGTCTGGAGAGCCTGGGCATCCCGCTGCCGGGCGAGATCGTCCTGGTGTCGGCGGCGCTGCTCTCCTCGCAGCACTCGGGCATCAACCCGGTGATCCTCGGCGCCTGTGCGACCCTCGGCGCCGTCGTCGGCGACTCCATCGGCTACGCCATCGGCCGCAAGGGCGGGCGTCCGCTGCTCGCCTGGCTCGGCAAGAAGTTCCCCAAGCACTTCAGCGAGGGGCACATCGCCACCGCGGAGCGGTCCTTCGAGAAGTGGGGCATGTGGGCGGTGTTCTTCGGCCGCTTCGTCGCCCTGCTGCGCATCTTCGCCGGCCCGCTCGCCGGCGTCCTGCACATGCCGTACTGGAAGTTCCTGATCGCCAACGTCCTCGGCGGCATCTGCTGGGCGGGCGGCACCACCGCGGTCATCTACTACGTCGGCGTGGTCGCCGAGGACTGGCTGAAGCGGTTCTCCTGGCTGGGCCTGGTGGCGGCGGTCCTGATCGGCCTGACCTCGATGCTGGTGCTCCGCCGCAAGGCGAAGAAGGCGCAGGAGTCCCGGACCGAGTCGGAGCCGGTGCCCGTCCGCGACTGACCCCGGCTACTCGTGCACCGCGCGGTGCGTCCTGGCCAGCTCCGCGTACAGGGTGCCGTTCAGCGTCAGGCCCTGCTGCTCCTCGTCGGTGAGTTCCCGCCTCACCTTGGCGGGCACACCGGCGACCAGCGAACCCGGCGGGACCGTCATCCCCTGCGGCACCAGTGCCTGCGCCGCGACCAGTGAACCGGCCCCGATCACCGCCCCGTTCAGCACGGTCGCGCCCATGCCGATCAGGCAGTCGTCCCGCACCGTCGCCCCGTGCACCACGGCGTTGTGGCCGATGGAGACCCGCTCGCCGACACTGACCGGGAAGCCGGGGTCGGCGTGCAGCGTGACGTTGTCCTGGACGTTCGCGCTCGCCCCCACCGTGATCCGCTCGACGTCGCCGCGCAGCACCGCGCCGTACCAGACGCTCGCGCCCGCGTGCAGCGTCACATCGCCGATCACCGAGGCGGTCGGGGCCACGAACGCCCCCGAGTCGATCCGGGGCTCCCTGCCGCCGATGCCCACGATCAGCGCCCTGTGCGTCATCTGCGTCCACCGTTTCGTCCGCCGGGGCGAGCACACGGCCCGCCGAGGGAATCACACCGGCACCGTACGCCATCCGGTGGGGCGAAGATCACAGCGATGCGGTCTCATGGCCGCGGCGCCCGCTGAGTACCGTGAGCGGGTGCCGAAGCCCAAGAACACGTTCTCGTCCTGGCGGCGCCGCCTCGCCCAGCGAGTCGTCCACGCGGGCTGGGCCTGGGCGCAGCGCGCGGGGTCCGTCACCGCCGAGCACCCGGGCCGGCTGCGCTTCGGCGCGATGGGAACGGGTACCAGGCTCGCCTTCCCGCTCGGCACGGTCTTCGGTGAACCCTGGATCCGTCTCGGCGCCCACTGCATCATCGGCGAGCAGGTCACCCTGACCGCGGGCCTGATGCCCGACCTCGACCTCGGCCCCGAACCGATCCTGCGCATCGGCGACGGGGTCGTCCTCGGCCGCGGCAGCCATGTCATCGCCGACACGACGGTCACCATCGGCAGCGACTGCTACTTCGGACCGTATGTGTACGTGACGTCCACCAACCACTCGTACGACGACCCGCACCAGCCCATCGGCCGGCAGTGGCCGCGGATGGAGCCGGTGCGGATCGGGCCCGGATGCTGGATCGGCGCCGGAGCGGTGATCCTGCCGGGCGCGCGGATCGGCCGGAACGTGGTCGTGGCGGCCGGCGCGGTGGTCCGCGGCACGGTGCCCGACCACGCGGTGGTGGCCGGTGCCCCGGCACGGGTGGTGCGGCGCTGGACACCCGACGACGGCTGGCAGCCCCCGCTGCGCACACCCGCCCCGGTGCCGATCCCGGACGGCGTGACACCGGAGCAACTGCTCGCGCTGGCCGACCTCGACGAGGAGGCCGTGACCCGGCTCGCCGAACTGGAGGCCGACGGCTGACCCGCCCTGGGCGGGCACGCGGACGGACGGGCAGTACAGTTCGGTGAACGCCCGGGTGCATCGCGCCGTAGTGCAGTCGTAGTTCAGTCAAGTAAACTGTGACATTTGAAATATTGGACCGTAGTAGTGGACGTATCGTGTCGGACCTCGATCTGCTGACCCAGTCCCTCGCGCGCAACGTCAAGCGCTGGCGCACCGAGCGCGGCTTCACCCTGGACGCGCTGGCCGCCCGGGCCGGGGTCAGCCGCGGCATGCTCATCCAGATCGAGCAGGCCCGCACCAACCCCAGCCTCGGCACTGTCGTCAAGATCGGCGACGCCCTCGGCGTCAGCATCACCACCCTGCTCGACTACGCGCAGGGCCCCACGGTCCGGATCGTCCCCGCGGAGCGGGCCGTACGGCTCTGGCACACCGACGCCGGCAGCTACAACCGGCTGCTAGCGGGCGCCGAGGCCCCCGGCCCGCTGGAGATGTGGGACTGGCGGCTGATGCCGGGGGAGAGCAGCCCCTCCGACCCGCACCCCGCCGGCACGGTGGAACTCGTCCATGTCACGGCGGGCGAACTGACGCTCACCGTGGACGGCGTCGAGCACCGCGTCCCGGCCGGCGCGAGCGCGTCCTTCGACGCCGGCACGGCGCACACGTACGGCAACACCGGCGACGTCCCGATGGAGATGGTGATGACCGTCTCCGTACCGCCCGTGCGCTGAGGCCCGGCGGGCGCCTGTTAGCGTGCGGACATGCGCGCACCCATCGGAGACTTCGACACCGCCGCCCCCGCTCCGGACCGCCTCGACGAGCTGATCGCCCCGGTCGCCGACGCCGTGCGCCACTGGCCGGGCAGCGTACCCGCCGACCAGATCCTGTACGTCGACACCGTGCCCGAGTGGGCGGACACCGCCGTCTTCGTGGAGCACTACGGTCGCGACCTGCTTCAGCGGTCCGCGAACTGCGTGGTCGTCGCGGGCAAGCGGGCCGGTGAGACGACCCTCGCGGCGTGCGTCGTGCTGTCCACCACCCGGGTCGACGTCAACGGCGTGGTCCGCCGCCAACTGGGCGCGCGCAAGGCCTCGTTCGCCTCGATGGACACGGCCACCGGGCAGACCGGCATGGAGTACGGCGGCATCACCCCCATCGGACTGCCCGCCGGCTGGCCGGTGCTGGTGGACTCCGCCGTCGTCGACCTGCCCTACGTCCTGGTCGGCAGCGGACGCCGGCGCGGCAAACTGCTGGTGCCGGGCAAGGCGTTCGCCGAACTGCCGGGCGCGGTGGTCCTGGAGGGGCTGGGCGTCGCCTGACCTCAGGCGGTCATGTGGTGCGCCAGCGCCCGGTGCGGGTCCGCCTCGCCGGGCGCGGACGCCGGATCGGCGTGCACCAGGGCGGCGGTCAGCCGCGGCACGGCGTGCAGCAGGGCGTGTTCGGCGTCGACCGCGATCGCGTGCGCCCGCCGTACCGTCGCGTCGCCGTCCACCACGATCGCCACCTCCGCCCGCAGCCGATGGCCGATCCAGCGCAGCCGCACCTCACCCACTCCGTGCACCCCCGGCACCGCGCGCAGCGCATGCTCGGCCCGGTCCACCAGCGCCGGGTCGACGGCGTCCAGCACCCGCCGGAACACCTCGCGCGCGGCGTCCCGCAGGACCAGCGCGATGGCGGCGGTGATCGCCAACCCCACCAGTGGGTCGGCCAGTTGCCAGCCCAGCGCGGACCCGGCGGCGCCCACCAGCACGGCCAGTGAGGTGAAGCCGTCGGTGCGGGCGTGCAGGCCGTCGGCGACGAGCGCGGCGGAGCCGATCGCCCGCCCCACCCGGATCCGGTAGCGGGCCACCCACTCGTTGCCCGCGCAGCCGACCAGCGCGGCCACGGCCACCGCCGGCAGATGCTGCACCGGGCGCGGGTCGAGGAGCCGGTCCAGCGCCGTCCACGCCGCGAAGGCCGCGGACGCCGTGATGGTCAGCACGATGGCGATGCCCGCCAGGTCCTCGGCGCGGCCGTAGCCGTAGGTGAAGCGCCGGTTCGCCGCGCGGCGGCCGAGCAGGAACGCGATGCCGAGCGGCACGGCCGTCAGCGCGTCCGCCGCGTTGTGCGTGGTGTCGCCGAGCAGCGCCACCGATCCGGACGCGACCACCACCACGGCCTGCGCGAGCGCGGTCGCACCCAGCACGGCCAGGGAGACCCACAGCGCCCGCATGCCGCGGGCCGAGGTCTCCAGGGCCGCGTCGAGCTTGTCGGCGCTGTCGTGGGAGTGCGGGGTGAGGAGATGACCGAGGCGGTGCCGCAGGCCGGAAACCGGCCGGGACCGCGCACGGCCGTGGTCGTGGCCGTATTCGTGCCCGTGCCGGCGTTCATGGCCGGGGCCGTGGTCGGGCGCGGGGCCGTACCGGTGCGCCTGCTCGTGGCCGCGCCCCCGCTCGCCGCCGTGCGCGTGCCCGTGACCGTCCGCGTGCCCGTGGTCGTGGTGCCCGTGGTCGTGCCGGTGCCGGTCGCTCACGTGGATCCCCTTCCGGTGCGCGGGAGTGGACGCACGACGCCCACGCCGCCATTATGTGCGTATGAGCGCACGCATGCACCTATCACCTGCGCAGCATGCGCACCCGCGCACCCCCGGCGAGGAGCAGTTCGCGGTCGCGGCCGATCTGCTCGCCCTGCTCGGCGACCGCACCCGCCTCGCCCTGCTGCACGCCCTCACGGCCGGTGAGGCCGACGTCGGCACGCTCACCGAGGCCTGCGGCGCGGCCCGGCCGGCCGTGAGCCAGCACCTGGCCCGGCTGCGGCTCGCCGGCCTGGTGAACACGCGCAAGGAGGGCCGCCGGGTGGTCTACTCGCTGCGCCACGACCATCTGCGCCGGCTGGTGGCCGAGGCCCTGGACGTGGCGGACCACCGGCTCACCGAAACCCGCCCCGGACAAGGGAGTTGAGCCGGACGGTCGGCCGCGGGCCGCTACCGGCCGGCACACGCGGTCAGTACGCGTCGCCCGCGCCCAGGTACTGCTCGGCGAACGCCCTCGCGGCGGCCGGGGAGGTGAACAGCCGGCGCAGCCGGGCCAGGCTGGTGGCCGCCTGGTATGGGTCACCCGACGCCGGACCGTGGTAGACGCCGGACAGCCACTGCGAGAATTCCTGGTAGTCCCACGCCCGCCGCAGGCACGCCGTCGAATATCCGGCCAGGCCCGCACCGTCGCCCCCGGTGACGCGCGCGACGAGCGCGTCGCCCAGCAGGAAGGCGTCGTGCAGCGCCAGGTTCATGCCCTTCGCCGCGATCGGCGCGGTGAGATGGGCCGCGTCGCCCGCGAGGAAGAGCCGCCCGAACTCCATGGACGAGACCACGTAGTCGTGCATGTCCAGCACGCGCTTCTCGATCAGCCGGCCCTCCGTGAGCGCGGGCGCCCCCGCCGCACCGAGCCGCTGCCGCAACTCGGCCCAGACCCGTTCGTGCGGCCAGTTCTCCGGGTCGTCGCCGGGCGGGCACTGGAGGTAGTAGCGGGTGACCCCGGGGCCGCGGGCCATGTGCCCGGCGAACCCGCGCGGATGGACGCCGAACACCACGCAGTCGGCGGACGGCGGCGCCTCGGCCAGCAGCGCCAGCCAGCCGATGCCGTGGTCGTGCCGCGCGAGTGCCGCCCGCGAGGCGGGCACCGCCTGACGGGACACCCCGCGCGCGCCGTCGCACCCGGCGACGAAGTCGCACCGGATCACCCGGCGTTCACCCGTCTCGGGGCACAGGTACGACACCGAGGGGCGATCCGTCTCCAGGTCGTGCAGGCGTACCTCCCGGACACCGAAGCGGATGTCGCCGCCGCGGACGTCGGCGTACTCGCGCACCAGGTCCGTCACCAGCAACGGCTGCGGATACACATAATGATGACGACCCGTCAGCTCGTGGTAGCGGAGCCGGTGGCGTTCGCCGCCGAAGCGGAACTCGCACGTGTCGTGCGCCTGCGCCCGCCCCGGCAGACCGGCCGCGAGCCCGCGCCGGTCGAGTTCGCGCACCGCCCACTCCTCGATGACGCCCGCTCGCGGCCGCGTCTCGATGAACTCCCTGCTCTCGGTCTCCAGGACCACGCAGTCGACGGCGGCGGCCCGCAGGATGCCGCCGACGGTGAGCCCGGCGGGCCCGGCGCCCACGACGACGACCGGCCGCCGTTGCACGGACGCGGAGTGGGGGGAAGGGAACGTCACCGGGCCATTATGACGGTGTCCGGTCAGGCAGGTGATGCCCTGGACCAGGCCGCGACGGTGTCATGCACCTGAGCGGCCAACTGGTCCACGGAGCAGCCGGTGCAGGGGAGGCGTCGTATCGCCGTGTCCGGGTGGGTTCGGGAGAGCCCGTCCAGTACGGCGTCGTAGCGCTGCCGGGTCGCCGAGAGGAAGGCCGCGGTCTCGTGGAGTTCGCCGCCGCGGGCGCGTTCCCTGGTGCGGCGCAGGGCCTCGGACACGGGCAGGTCGAGGAGGAGGACGCCGTCCGGGAGGGTGACGTCGAACCGGCGGGCAAGGGTCTCGAACAGGTCGTGCGGGGGCAGGGTGCCCCAGCGCAGCACCTCCGTGCCCGTCGCCCAGGGGTCCGTGTCCCCCGTGCGGGTGCGCAGCCAGTCGCGCACCGCCCGGGCGGCGTCCGGATCCTGCCTGCGCCACCACGCGTCGACATCGGTGCCGGGCACGGTGTTCCGCCCGGCGCGGGCGAACAGCGGCAGGTAGACCAGCGGGTCGACGAGCGGGTGCCGGTCGGCGAGCACGGTCCGGCCGTCGGCCGCCGCCTGCCGTTCCGCCGGGCCGAACAGGCACAGCTGGAGATACAGGACGCAGACCTTGAGCTGGACCCGGCCCACTTCGTCCGCCGCGGACGAGGCACCGGCGAGCGCCGCGGACAGCCCGGCGTACGGGCTGTCCGGATCCTCGTGTCCCCGTACGGCGTGCACGACCCGCACGCTGTCCCGTTCGCGGAGCCGGCGCAGCACCGTGGTCTTTCCGGTCCCGTCGATGCCGACCAGGGCGACGCGCATCTCACCCACCGCCCCGGGTCTCTTCGAGGTGCCACAACCGGAAGGCGGTGGCCACGACCCCGGGCAGGAACGTGAACTCGCGCTGGGTGTGCCCGGCCGCGTACAGCGACAGACGGGCCATCAGGAACTCCCGCAGCGCCAGCCGGTGTCCGCGCCGCCAGTCGCAGTCGGCGACGAGCCGCGCCGCCCGGGGCGACGCCGAAGCCACCGCCCGCGCGTGCACGTCGAGGAACCGGTCCACCTCGGCCGCCGTGACCCGCGGGCCGGCGGTGAACGCCAGCAGCTCCACGGCGTCGCGCTGGGGCGGGCCGACGGTGGCCAGCTCCCAGTCGTACGCCACCGCGCGTCCGTCCCGCACCGCGAGGTTGCGCGGGTTGAAGTCGTTGTGGACCAGTGTGCGGGGCACCGCATGCAGTTCCTGTGTCCAGTGGTCGGCGCTCTCGACGACGTCGAGCAGAACGTCCCGGCAGCCGGGGTCCAGCAGCTCGGGCAGCTCCGCCGCGGCATGGCGCACCAGCGCCGCCCACAGCTCCCGCGCCTTCGCCAGCTGTGCGGGTTCGGGCACATGGTGCAGCCAGCCCTCGGCCAGGATCTCCTGGTCACGGCCGAGCCAGTGCCCGTGGACGGCGCCGACCGCACGCAGCGCGTCCTCGATCCGGCCGGCGTGCCACGGCCCGCCGTCGTCGCGGAGCCGTTCCATGAGGATGACGTACGCCTCGCGCTCGTCGTCCTCCAGGAGGCCGTAGCAGCGTGGCAGCAGTTCCCTGAGGGCGGGCTCCGGGCGCCGGTACACCGCCAGTTCGCGGCGGTGTGCGTCGGCGAACACGGTGTCGGCGCCCCAACGCCGCCACGCCGCGGCCGGTTCCGGCCCGCAGAGCGACAGCAGCTTCGCGATGCCGCCGACGATCTCGTCCCCGCGTGACTTGACCTTCGCCACCAGTTCGGCGCCGGTGGACCCGTCGGCGGAGCTCCAGCCGACGCTCAGCGGGTACAGCCCGGTCAGCTTGCGCCGCTCGGCCAGCGCGCCCAGCTCGCTGGAGATGCCGTCGCCGTACAGCCGGGGCCCCGGGGCCACCCGGGTGACGTGCAGTCGGGAGTCGCCGGTGCCCTGCGCGAGCAGCGGCTGCAGCAGGGCCGCGTCCAGGTCGCCCGGCTGGAGCCAGTCGACGCGGCGGGCCCGGCCGAGGCGCTGGTGCGCCGCCGCGAACTGGCCGCTGACCACGGCCGCCATGGTCGACACGTCGAGGGCGAGGGCGAACCCGGCGACGATCTCGGCGAACCGGCGTGCCCCGCCCGCGCCCGCGCAGCCCAGCAGGGTGAGCAGATCGCGCTGGTGCGGCAGCGCTGTGCCGCCGCCGACGGTGCCCACGACCAGGTTGGGCAGCAGCAGCGTGGCGACGAGGTCGTCGCCGACCGTCTCCATGGAGAAGATCGACACGCCCGACTCGTGGACACAGGCCGCGTCCTGGCCCGTGGCGAGGAACAGGGCCGCGACGATGTTCGCCGCGTTCACTCCGTAGCCGACCATGCCGGACTGCTGGGCCCCGAGGACCGTCGCCACATGGCTCTTGACCATGGCCTCCGGCGTGGTCTTCAGGATGTCGGTCACCGCGTCGCGGCGCAGCCGGCATTCCGCGGTCACCCGGGTGCCGCGCCCGGCCAGCAGGGAGCCGACGGCCGTCTTCTTGTCGCCGCTGAGGTTGCCCTCCAGCAGCGTGTTCAACGGGCGCGGGCCGTCCTCGCCGGCGACGGCGTCGGTCAGCCAGCGCAGGATCTGCCAGGTGGCCGCCGTCGTCATGTTCTGCCCGGCGGCGTCGGCGGTCTCGAACACACAGCGCAGATGCAGATAGCGGCCGATCTGGTACGGCTCGACATCGATCAGCCGGGTGTGCCGGGACACCCGGCCGACCTGCTCCTGCAGTCGGCCGTGCCGCTCTCGCAGCCAGCCCGTGAACCGGTGCGCGGCGGCGAGGTCGGCGAATTCGAGCACGGGCGCCCGGGTCATCCGCTGCGACAGCACCTTCGTCGTCACCCCGCCGGACGCCGTCAGCGCCCGGGCGCCCCGGGACGCGGAGGCCACCAGCGCGCCCTCGGTGGTGGCGAGCGGGGCGACGATGCTGTCGCGGGCGGCGTCCCCGACGAACAGCAGCGGACCGGCGAGGCCCACCGGCACCTCCACGGAGCCGACGAAGTTCTCCACGTTGCCGACCAGGTTCTCGGCGCGGAGCGCGGTGCTCTCCAGCGAGGCGAGCGCGGTGCCGCTGCGCTCCCGCAGCCAGTGCAGCCGCTGCCTGCGGGCTTCCTCGGAGTACTGTCCGCGGCCCGGGATGACGTCGTTCATGCGTCCCTCGTCTCGTGGCTCGGCGTCGGCATCAGGCGGCCCCCGGCCCGGTGGCCACCAGCCGCTCCCAGGCGTCGTCGGAGGGCAGGAAGACCCGGTCCTTGACGCGGGGCGGGCGCTGTCCGCCCCGCACGGTGCGCTCCCACTCCCGCAGGAAAGCGTCCTCGTGCACGGTGATCACCTCGACGGGGGCGATCCGCCCGGACCGGCGGCCGGTCCCGTAGCCGGGGCAGTGCTGCGCCAGCCGGGCGTCGAGGGCGTCGGCCAGGTCCGGCACCGGAGGGCCCGCGAAGGCGACGGCGACCTGGTACCGGCCCGGATGCCCGGGCCGCCCGGGAGGCAGCCGGAAGGTGGCGTTGCGGATCTCCGCCCCGGTGTCGTGGCAGGCCGCGCCCAGGGCGCGGACCGCCATGGCCTCGGTGAGCCGTTCGCCGGCGGCGGACCGGACGATGCCCCGCCCGGCGTACTCGACGCGCGGAGTGCGCCCGATCCGGCCGACGACCCGGACCACGTCCGTGACGGCGCACCGGTACAGCCCGCCGATGTGGCTGAACACGAGGTGGTAGTCGCGGCCCTCCTCCAGTTCGGTGGGCAGCAGCGTCTCGCTGTCGGCGGACAGCGGACCGTCGGCCGGGACGAACTCGTAGACGCAGCCCGGCAGATAGAGCGGCGCGCCGCTGGGGTGCCGGTCGACCGGTACGGCGGCCGGGCCCTCGCAGGACGCGATGGGCGCGGCGAACAACTGGACGCCGGGACCGTAGGTCTCCCGCACGCGAGGCAGGTAGAGGGAGGCGAGTGCGCTGTTCCAGACGAGGACGGCGGTCAGCCGCGGCCACAGATGCTGGGGCAGAACCGTGCCGAACGTCTTGGCGTAGCGCGCGATCTCGTCGGCACGTTCCGGGTCGGGTGAGGTGTGCGGCCGGCCCCCGAGCGTGCCGGCCCGGATGTCCTCGACGAGCCGGGGCCACGATGTGCGCAGCTGGTAGGGCAGGGCGGCGACCATCGCGGGATTGATGCCGATGAGGACCCGGATGTCCTGCGCGGCGGCGAGCCGCAGCTTGTAGTAGGCGCGTTCCCACGGGTCGGCGGCGGCGAGTTCGTCGGGGATACGGCTCCAGGAGGCGTCGTTGCCCGGTCCGACGGCCGAGTCCTCGCCGAACCGCCGGTAGTCGACCTGGCTGGAGCCGATGTGCGGCTGGCCCCTGTCGGTGCGGGCCGTGGGCGCGGTCGGGTCCTGCCACAGGTTCAGCACGCCGTTCGGCACGGTCGCCACCTCGGGCAGCGTCCCCAGCAGGGAGGCGAAGGCGGCGTGGTAGAAGGGCAGGAAGGTCTCCCGCATGTAGGTGCGGGTCACCGGGATGTGCTTCTCGCGGCCGGTGCTGCCGCTGGAGGAGAAGTAGACGACCGGGTCGTCTGCGGTCAGCACACCCGGTTCGCCGTCCATCGCCCGCTCGATCCACGGCATCAGCGCCTCGTGGGTGCGGATCGGCACCGCCCGGCGCAGCTCGTCGACGGTGCGGACGGCGGCCAGCCCGTGCTCGCGGCCGAACGCGGTGCCGGCGTTGTGCTCCAGGATCCGGGTGAGCAGTTCGCGTTGCGTCTCCTCGGGACGGTCCAGGCTCTCCAGGAGCCGGCGGTGTTCCGCCCGTACGCGTGCGGCCTCCATTCAGTGGCCTCCTCGGTCGCGGTTCGATGTGAGCACGCCGTACAGGCGCAGCAGGTCGGGGCCGGTGCCGCCGTGACCGATCCGGGTCTGGACCGTGGCGGCGCGGTCTGGGGCGAGGGCGGCACGGAAGTCCGCGGGGTCGAGGGCGCGCCGGTGTTCCACGCGGAGGGTGTCGCCGGGCCGGACCAGGCCGCGCAGCACCGCCTCGGCGATCAGATGGTGCACATGCACCAGGTAGGCGTCGCTGCCGACCCCGCCGGTGGCCACCGTCATGTCCACGCGGTGTCCGGAGGGCCGCCCCGGGACGGGCACGGTGAGCGGCCCGGCGGGCGCGTCGACCGGGGCCGGGCCCTGGAAGGCACGCAACAGCCGGGACAGGGCGGACAGTTCGCGGCGCGGGGCCGGCCCGTACCAGGCGAGGCCGCCGCCGGGAGCGAGGTAGGTGTGCGCGTGCCGGGCGGCCACGCTGCCGGGCCGGCCGGCGAGGAACACGGTGCGAGTGAAGGCGCGGTACCAGCCCTCCCGCGGCCCTGCCGGGAGCCCCAGGGCGAACGCGGTCGCGCCCGCGACGAACGCCGCCGGGTCGAAGTCGTCCACGACGACGACGGCGGTCAGCCCGTGCGGGGCCGGGCCGTCGCCCGGGAGCCCCGCGCGGACCGCGCTCAGCCGCGCCCGGGCCGCCGAGGCCAGTGCCTCGGCATCGGACGGCCGTACGGCCGCGGGGGTGCTCATGTGTAGATCGCCCGTAGCTCGGGGGCCGGCGGGCCGACGGGCCGGCCGAGCAGGGACACCGTCAGCCGGTAGGGGTCGACGTACCCTTGCGGGGTCCTGAGCCGGGACAGCGGGTCCCGGATGTCCCGCCCGGCCGGTTCCCGGCCGTCGGCCGCCGCCCGGCCGAGCAGCCGGGCGGCGCGCCCCACGCAGCGGCGCAGCAGCCGCATCCGGAACGGCTGGGCGGAGCGCCGGTGCAGGGTCCCGACGAAGTACAGCCGCATGCCGAGCCGGTAGGCGGCCCGGTCCGCCGAGCCCGAGGCGGCCGCCAGGTCGCCGAGCGTCGCGCCCCGCCAGCCGCCGTACCGGCTGGAGCGGACCGTCCCGCCCACGGGCACCCTGCTCAGGGCGAGCCGTGCGGTGCGGGCGCCGAACTCGGCCAGGACACGCTCGAGGAGCAGGTAGTCGGCGGTGATGCCGTCGTCGTGGACCAGCAGGAAGTGTCGTCCCGGGCCGATCATCGGGACCAGTTCGCGCAGGATCGGCAGCAGGTAGTTGGGGTGCCCGTGGGCGCCGACGAGCTGCCGCAGCGGCAGGCCCCAACGGGGGCCGTCGAGATGGACGGGGCCGCCGTAGCGGCGATGGTCGATCAGCAGGCCCCGCGCGGCGAGGATGTCGAGCAGGGTCTCGGCCGTGGTGGCGAGCGGCCGGTCGGCTGCGAGACCGAGTTCGCCGACGCCCAGCAGATCCAGCTGGGCCCGCCACACGTCCAGCATGCGGCGCCCGGCCGGGTGGATCCAGCCGTCCTTGTCGGCGCGGGCCAGGCGGGCGCCCACCGCACGGAGGTCGGCCGTCCGGCGTTCGGCGTGGAAGCGGACGTACCGCTCGCCGATCGCCGTCTCCGACTCGCGGCTCCAGTCGGTGTGCGGCTCGGTCAGGTCGAGGTGGTGCCAGAAGGCTGCCGCCTGGGTGGTCACGGTGGCCATGCGGTTGTTCCAGACCAGCCGCACCCCGCCGGCCCGGGCGCTCGCCTTGACCAGCACGTCGGTCCACAGCAGGCCCTTGACATGGGTCGGGGTGAGCGGCTTCGTCGGAGTGATCGTCACCGGTGCCACGACGAGTTCGGTGACGGGGGCGCCTTCCAGCTGCATGGGCACGCCGTTCGTCCGGATGGTTGGTGAGTCAAGTCCTTTCTCTGACAAGGGACTTGACGGAACGGATGCGAGGCTAACCAGGCCGGAATCGGGGTGTCCAACACTCGCCGTTCCGCTGGCACCTTGCTGCCAGTTCCGCGCCCGGGGCACCCCGGACCCTGCGGAAAACCGCAGGGTCCGGGGTGCGGGGAAACCGCACAGGTTCGGTGGCTATCCGCATACCGGTGCCGAGCCGGGATTTCTAGCGTGGTCACCGGATCGCGGCACCGGCCCGCGGCGTGCGCTTCGTACCTGGAGACTTCGAAATGGACCACATCACCCTGGCGCTGCCACAGGAGCCCGCGGGCGGCATCGCGGGATGGGCGGCCGACCTGGTGGACGCCATGGGCGCGCCCGGCGCCGGCCTCGCCGTCGCCCTGGAGAACCTCTTCCCGCCGCTGCCGAGCGAGATCATCCTGCCGTTGACCGGCTTCGCCGCCGGGCAGGGCGTCATCAGTCTCTTCGCGGCCCTGTTCTGGACCACTCTCGGGTCCGTGGTGGGCGCCGCCGTCCTCTACTGGATCGGCGCGCTGTTCGGCCGTGAGCGGATGTACGCGATCTGGGCCAGGCTGCCGCTGGTCAAGACCTCCGACCTGGAGCGGACGGAGGAGTGGTTCGCCAAGCACGGCACCAAGGCCGTCTTCCTCGGCCGCATGGTGCCGATCTTCCGCAGCCTGATCTCCGTGCCGGCCGGCCTTGAGCGCATGCCGCTGCCGACCTTCCTGGCGCTGACCGCAGTGGGCAGCTTCATGTGGAACGCCGTACTGGTCATGTCCGGTTACTGGCTGGGCGACCAGTGGGACACCGTCGGTGACTACGTCGGTGTGATCAGCAAGGGCGTCCTGGTCCTGGTGGTCGCCGCACTGGCCTGCTACATCGTGGTACGGCTGCGCTCCCGCGGCACCGCCCAGCACCGCCGCACGTCGTGACCGGTCCCGTTCTCACCCAAGCCGAACGATCTTGCCCCGGCTGCGCCGCCCGACTACGCTCAGCGAGCGTGCAGGGGGATTCGGCGGACACGACCACCCGGCCCTTCCCGACGGCGCCCGGAACCGCGCTGCCGGGAGGTGAGCCCACGGCGACGCCCACCCCGGCGCTGCCCCTGCGGGCCGCCGGAGTCCTCCTCGGCTGTCTGACCGCGCTGTTGGGACTCCTCTACTTCGTCGTCGTCAGCACCCCGCTCGGTCCGCTGCTGCTGTGGCCGCGCACCCGGCGGCGGGCGTTCGTCGTCCTGATCGCCGGGGGCCGACGGCTGACGGCGCTCGAACGGTGGCGCCGCTCGGTCTTCTTCGGGGACGTCTTCCCCGCCCGGCCCGTGCCCGACCAGCGCGTCCTGCGCTACCTCGCCGCCCGTACATACGCCGGATTGATCACCGGCGTCGTGCTCGGACTGCTCGCCTTCGGCGCCGTCCTCGCGGGCCTGCTCGTCGCGAGCCTGGTCCGGGGGACCCTCGGCTGGGGGAATCTGGTCACCCAGGTGCTGCTCGGCGGGGTGCTGCTCTTCCTGGACATGCAGGGCCTGTTCTCGCTTCAGGCGCTCGACGCGCGGCTGGCCCGCGAGTGCTTCGGCCCCTCGGAGCGCGAGCTGATGCAGCAGCGCATCGACGAACTCGCCACCAGCCGGGCGGCGGTGCTCCAGGCGGTCGACACCGAGCGCCGGCGCATCGAGCGGGACCTGCACGACGGGGTGCAGCAGCGTCTGGTGGCGCTGGCCATGCTCCTCGGGCGGGCCCGTCGCGGCGGCCGCACGCCCGAGCAGGCGCGCAGTCTGCTGGAGCAGGCCCACAAGGAGTCGCAGGACGTCCTGACGGAACTGCGGGAAGTGGCCTGGCGGGTGTACCCGACGGCGCTGGACAACCTGGGGCTCCAGGAGGCGCTGGCCGGGGTGTCGGAGCGGTGCAGCATCCCCATCCGGACGGACTTCGCGCTCGCCGAGCCGCTGCCCGCCTCCGTCGAGACCGCCGCGTACTTCGTCGTGTCGGAGTCGGTGACCAACGCCGCCAAGCACTCGGCCGCCACGGAGATCCAGGTGAGCGTCCGCACGCACGGGCCCGTCCTCGTCATCCGCGTCGAGGACAATGGTGTCGGCGGCGCGAAGCCGGAGGGCAGCGGACTGACCGGCCTGCGCAGCCGGGTCGGTGCCCTGGACGGCCGACTCCACGTCCACAGCCCCTCCGGGGGGCCCACCACGATCACCGCGGAGCTGCCGTGCGCATAATGCTGGCCGAGGACTCGACCCTGCTGCGAGAGGGGCTGGTCCGGCTGCTCATCGAGGAGGGCCACGAGGTCCTTGCCGCGGTGGGTGATGCCGTCGCCCTGCTGCGGGAGGTCGAGGCCCAGCCGCCGGACCTGGTCGTCGTGGACATCCGGATGCCCCCCACCCACACGGACGAGGGGCTGAGGGCCGCGCTGGAGATCCGCAAGCGGTGGACCGGGGTCGGGGTCCTGGTGCTGTCCCAGCACATAGAGCGCAACTACGCGGCGCAGCTGCTCACGTCGAACGCGGAGCGGGTCGGCTATCTGCTCAAGGACCGGGTCGCCCAGGTGGAGGAATTTCTCGACGCGCTGGAGCGGATCCACGCGGGCGGCGCCGCCATCGACCCGGAGGTCGTACGGCAACTGGTGATCCGTACGACGCACAGTGACCCGCTGACCCGGCTGACCCCCCGCGAGCGCAGCGTCCTGGAGACGCTGGCCCAGGGGCACACCAACGCGGCCATCTCGGAGAAGCTGCACATTTCCATGAGCACGGTGGAGAAGAACCTCAACATGATCTTCGACAAGCTCGAACTCGCGCACACCACCGGCTACAACCGCCGGATCCTGGCCGTACTGCGGTATCTGGAGTCCTGACGCACGAACGTGCCGGGCGGCAGGGCTGCCCCCGTCGCCCGGCACATCGTGGTCACCCGCCGGACCCACCCGTCACCGCGACCCCGTCACTGGAACGAGTACGGGTTCAGTGCGTCGTCGGGCAGGTGCTCGATCTGGACCCGGTCGCCGATGCCGGCCTCCTCGGCGAGTTCGAGCAGCACGTCGAGGGCCACGTGGTCCTCCAGCCCGAAGCCCGTCGAGTCGAAGACCGTCACCCCGTCCCGATGCCGGGCCGCCGTCTGCGGGTCGGCGCACAGGGCCATCAGATCGGGCCCGATGTCGCCCTCCTCCAACTGCTGGCATTCTCCCTCCCGCAGTGCCTGCGCCACATGGTCCGGGGTCACGAACGCCGACTTCAGGACCGCCTTGGGCACCTCGACCTTGCCGATGAGGTCGGCCCCGATGGCGTTGATGTGCACGTGCGGCCGCAGGTTCGTGCCGTTCAGCACCGGCCCCTCGCCGACCCCGACGGAGGTGACGGTGCAGACGATGTCCGCCGCCGCCTCCAACTCGGGGAGCGCCACGACCCGGACGTCGAGGCCGAGGAAGTCCACCCGGTCCGCGAAGGAACGCGCGTGGGCCGGCTCGATGTCGTGCACGAGGATCTGCTCCAGCGGGAACACCCGGCTGAGGGCGTGCGCCTGGGTCACCGCCTGCGCGCCGGCGCCGACCAGGCCGAGGACCCGGCTGTCGGGACGGGCCAGCAGCCGGCTGGCGATCGCCGAGGCGGCTCCGGTACGGATCGCGGTGGGCAGGATTCCGTCGCACACCGTCAGCAGACGGCCCGTCACATCGTCGTAGCGCGTGAGGGATCCGATGATGGTGGGCAGTTGGAACGTGCTGGGGTTCGACGGCGTGTAGGCCACCGTCTTGATCGTTATGGAACGTCCCGGATCATGGTGCGGCATCCACTCGATGATGGCCGTGTTCCCCGGGCCGCGTACAAACCCGTCCCGAGTGGGGCTCACGCCTTTGTCCACGGCGGTGAACGCCTCCTGGAGTCGGACGATCATCCGGTCCATGAAGCGATCGTTGCCGCTCTCCTTGACGAGTTTGGCAACATGCTGCCGGGTGAGGACCGTGGTCTCCATTTTCTCCCCTCGACTGTCGTCGCACCTCGGCAACTAATTGCCAAGGAATGTACGTCTGCCATTCAATGAGCTACGATCCGCGATCCGCCGACATTTCTAGCAGGAAGCTATTTCACAGCCTTTTGCGGGTGTCGCTCAATTCGTGCTCCGAACGTAACGGTCCGGCTTTTAATGGTCAAGGATTCCCAGGGGCGGTGCGGTTTCCCGCAGGTTTCTGCCTGCGGTTTCCCGCAGGGCGGCACCTGCGGGTTTCCGTAAGGTGAGCCTGCGGAAAGCAGCGGTCACCACGACGGTTTACCTCGTATCCACCCCGCTCCCGGCGGACCTAGCGTTCTCCTCGTCGAGATCCGACCGGCTTCCCGGGCCGGACCTGCAGCAACGGAAGGAAGCAAGGTGCGAAAGAAACCGGCAACGGTACGGATTGCGCGATGGAGCGCCACGCATCCGTGGTCCGCCATCGGCCTGTGGGTCGTGTTCGTCGCCGCGTGCCTCTTCCTGGGCGGGGCGGCCGGTACGAACGCGATCAGCGACGAGGAGTCGGGGGTCCGCGAGTCCGGCCGGGCCGGCAAGATCGTGCACTCGGGTGACTTCCCCGAGAAGGCCGAGGAGAACGTGCTGATCACCGCCGAGGACGGCGGGAAGCTGGACCCGGCGGCCGGCCGGGAGGCGGCGGCGGACATCGTCGGGCGGATGAAGGCGCTCGACGAGGTGGAGAGCGTCGGCGACCCGGTACCCGCACCCAACGGCAAGGCGCTGCTGGTCCCCGTCACCATGAAGGGCGACACGGAGAACGCCGACCGACGGGTGCAGCCGCTGCTCGACGTCAGCGCCTCGGTCCAGGACGCCCACGAGGGCCTGCGGGTCGACGAGGTGGGCACCGGCTCGACGGCCAAGGGACTGACGGAGACGCTCGGCGAGGACTTCCAGAAGGCCGAGCTGATCAGCCTGCCGCTGACCCTGCTGATCCTGCTCGTCGTCTTCGGCGCGATCATCGCGGCCGGCGTGCCCGTGGTGCTGGCCCTCTCGTGTGTCGGCGCCGCCATCGGGCTGTCCACGCTCGCCTCCCACGTGCTGCCCGAGACCAGCGCGGTCAGCAACGTCATCCTGCTCATGGGCATGGCCGTCGGCGTGGACTACTCGCTCTTCTACCTCAAGCGGGAGCGCGAGGAGCGCCGCCTGGGGAGGTCCCACGTCGACGCGATCGAGGTCGCCGCGGAGACCTCGGGGCACACCGTCGTGGTGTCCGGCACCACCGTCGTCGTGGCGATGGCCGGCCTCTACCTGGCCAACGAGGCGACCTTCGCCTCCCTGGCCACCGGCTCGATCATCGTCGTGGCGGTCGCCGTACTGGCCTCGGTGACCGTGCTGCCCGCCCTCCTCGCCAAGCTGGGACGCTGGGTCGACAAGCCCAAGGTGCCGTTCCTGTGGCGGCTCACCATGCGCTCCGGCGAGTCGAGGGTGTGGCCCGCGCTGCTGCGTCCGGCGCTGTCGAAGCCGGTCATCACCCTGGTGGTGTCCGTGGGCGCGCTGCTGCTGCTGGCCGTGCCGGCCCTCGACATGAAGCTCAAGCAGCCGGGCTCCGACGACCTGTCCCGGGACATCCCCGTGGTGCAGGCGATGGACCGGCTCACCGCGTCCTTCCCCAGCAAGGGCACCGTGCACCAGGTCGCCGTCCGGGCGCCCGCGGACCGGGCCGACGAGGTGAAGTCCGCGCTGAAGGGCGTCCTGGAGCGCACCGCGAAGGACGAACTGTTCGCACACGACTCCACACCGACGATCAAGGAGTCGGCGGACCACCGGGTCCATACCGTGGACGTGGGCACGCCGTACCAGCCCAAGAGCGACGGGGCCCGCGAGTCCCTGGACCTGCTGCGCGACTGGGTGCCGCAGGCCACGGCCGACGTGCCCGACGCCGAGAGCGCGGTCGGCGGCAAGGTGGCCCAGGGTGTGGACTTCACGGGGCACCTGGAGGAACGGATGCCCTGGGTGGTCGGCTTCGTCCTGCTGCTGACCCTCGTCACCATGGTCCTGATCTTCCGGTCGCTGGCCGTCGCGATCTCCGCGATCCTGCTGAACCTGCTCTCCGCGGCGGCCGCGTTCGGTGTGCTGGTCGCCGTCTTCCAGAACACCTGGGCGGAGGGGATCCTCGACTTCCACAGTTCGGGCGCGGTCGTCTCGTGGCTGCCGCTCTTCCTGTTCGTGGTGCTGTTCGGCCTGTCGATGGACTACCACGTCTTCGTGGTCAGCCGGATCCGCGAGGCCGCGCTGCACGGTGCCTCGACCAAGGACGCCGTCCGTGAGGGCATCATCCGCTCGGCGGGCGTGGTGACCAGCGCCGCGATCGTCATGGTCGGGGTGTTCGCGATCTTCGGCACGCTGAGCATGGTCGAGTTCAAGCAGCTGGGCGTGGGTCTCGCGGCGGCCATCCTGCTGGACGCCGTGATCATCCGGATCTATGTGCTGCCGGCGCTGATGACGGCGCTGGGCAAGTGGAACTGGTGGCCCGGCAAGGTCTCCGGCGGCCCGGGTGGACCGGCCCGATTCCCGGACCAGGCCGAGTCCACCCGCCACCACCCCGAGGAGCAGCCCCAGTACGCACGGTTCGCCGGCCGGCACCGCCGTGGTACCGCGCGACCTGACTACTACCAGCCGTAGAGCCAGGTCCCTCCGCCGAGGAGGGAGGGTCGCCCGTCACCCCCGGACGGAAACGACCCTCCCTCCTCTCCTTTCGTCCCTGGAGCGCCGTTCTCTCCCGGCAACTAGCTGCCAACGCGGCCCGCCCGGCCCGGCGCAGCGGCGACGGTGGAGGCGCAGCAACCGATCTCGACGGGAGTCAGCATGCGGATCGAACACAGACCCACCCACCGGTTACGGGCCGCGCTGTACGCGATGGCGGCACTGCTCCTGGCAGTCCTGGCCGGCCTGGCCCCGGCGGACCGGGCCCACGCCGCCGCGGGATGGCAGCCCGTGCCGCCCCCGGCGCCGGCCGGACTCAGCGCGTACGTGCCCTTCGACGCGACGTCGGCCGTGGCACGCAGCACCGTGCAGACCAGCAGCACCTGTCTGCCCTGCGAGTACGAGCACACGCTGTGGACCCGGCAGGCCGGCACCTGGCGCAGCCTGCCGCTGCCCTCCGACGGCGCCTCCACCGACGTGCTCACCGGTACCGCGAGCGACGACGTGTGGGCCCTCGGACGCGGCGAGTGGGGCGACTTCAGCCAGTACCACTGGAACGGCACCGGCTGGACGGACCGGACCATCCCGAACTTCGAGGTGCTGGCGGCCCGGGCCGTCTCCCGCACCGACGTGTGGGCGGTCGGCAACTACCGCGAGAGCAACGGCGACGTGCCCGGCGCGGTCGCCCACTGGAACGGCTCGGCCTGGACGCTGACCAAGCTCGGCGCGCAGGACGCCTGGACCAACCTCAAGGCCGTGCACGTCGTGTCCGACGACGACGTCTGGGTGGTCGGCTCGGGCAGCGGCCGCCTCTTCGCGGCGCACTACGACGGCACGTCGTGGAAGGAGGTGGCGCTGCCGCGGCTGTCCGGTCTTTCGGCGACCGCGAACGCGGTGGTCGTGCGGAACGGCGAGGTGTGGATCGGCGGCACCGACCGCAACCTGTACTCCGACCGGGGCACCGGCGCGCCCAGGGCGTTCGTGCTGCGCGGGGACGGCACCACCTGGCAGACGACCTACGTGCCGGTGCCCGCCCCGACCGGCGACGAGACCGAGGACCGCATGTCCGTCCAGGCCCTCGCCGTCCACGACGGAACCGTCTGGGCCGGCCTGTACGCGCACCGCACCAAGGACCGGGGCCTGGCCGGCTGGAACGGCTCCACGTGGGAAACGGCCGCGGCACCCGGGGCGACCCCGGGCTCGGAGGTGACGGCCCTGTACCCCACGGCGGACGGCACCCTGTGGGCCAACGGCCTGCACTACCCGAACAGTTACCTGAAGGGCTACGCGGCGTCCCACGCACCGGGCGCCTGAGTCGAGGAGGAGGGCCGGGCTCGCCCGGCCCTCCTCTCACACCACCGGACGTCCGGGCCCGCATCCGACGGTTCGTTCAGCCGCTGTGCCGGGGCACTCCCGGAACGCACCGGTCCCACCGCGTGCGCCGGAGCGGGCCCGTCGTGCCGTGCCTGTCCTCACGGGCCGGTGAGGAACTGCACGAGCAGCTTGTTCACCATGGCGGGATCCTCCAGGTAGCCGTAGTGCCCGCAGCCCTCGACGAGGTCGAAGCGGGCGCCCGGCACGGCATCGGCGACCTCCCGGCCCAGGCGGGGCGGGGTGACCAGGTCGTCGGCGAAGGCGATGACCTGACAGGGGACGCGGATGCCCCGGTAGGCGGCCAGCCGGTTCTCCAGCCGGCTCACCTCCATCTGCGCCCGCTGCCCCGGCCCCGGCGCGGACGTCAACTCGAACAGATCGAGCCAGTCGGCCATCGCCGTGTCGTCGTCGAGCGTCCGCGGCGACAGCGACTTCAGAGCCCGCAGGACGGCCGCGTACCGGTCCGGGAGCCGTACACCCGAGTCGTACAGGTCGATCTCCGTGCGGGTGAGCTCGGCCCGCAGGAAGTCGGTGCGGCCGCGGGTCGCCATCAGGACGGCCCGGCTGACCAGTTCGGGCCGGGCCAGGGCCAGCTCCTGGGCGACGAACGCGCCCATGGACGTGCCGACGACGGCACAGGGCCCGAGGTCCAGGCGCTCGATGAGCCCGGCCACGTCCCCGACCATGTCCTGGAGGGTGAAGCCCTCGGGGCACTCGGAGGACGGGGGGATGCCCCGGTTGTCGAAGGTGATCACGCGCAGACCGGCCGCGGTGAGCGCGGGCACCTGGTGCAGCTGCCACACGGTACGGCCGCCGCCGGTGCCCTGGATCATCACCACCGGGTCGCCGGTGCCGGCCTCGTCGTAGCTGAGCCGAATCCCGTTCACGGGAATGACCGGCATGGTGCCTCTCCCCTCTCGTGGTCTCTCGTGGTGGTCGTGCGGTGCGCGCCCCCGGGCACGTACGCGGCCCGCGCCCCGGAGCGCCCGGGTGCGCGGGCCGTGCAGCGATCGGATCAGGCGGTGCCGTCCATGGCGTCGATGAGGCTCTTGGGACGCATGTCGGTCCAGTGGGCGTTGACGTAGTCGAGTGCCGCGTCCCGGGTGCTCTCCCCGAGGACGGTCCGCCAGCCCGCGGGTACCTCGACGAACGCCGGCCACAGCGAGTGCTGCCCTTCGTCGTTGACCAGGACCAGGTAGGTGCCCTCGGGGTCCTCGAAGGGATTGCTGCTCATTCCATCGCTCCTTCTCAGCGTTTCCTGTTTCTCTGGGATGGCCTGTCAGGGATCTTGTGAAAGGTCACAGACGGTCCGCGAGGAATTGGCCGATCCGGGCCATATGGCGGGCATCCGTCATCAGATTTCCGTGCGTCGAGTCTATGGCGCACACCTCGACCGAACCACCGGTGAACGGTTGCCACAAGCTGACATTCAGGCGGCCCTGCCGGTCGTCCGCCGATTTCTGCTCCGCGGAGACGAAGAGGACGTCCCCGTCGAAGAATTCCGGTGTGAACCCCCGCATGAGCCGGACATTGTTCACATAGACGTCCTTCAGTGCGAGTACGTCCCGGGCCTCCAGCTGTGCCAGCGCCTGCTCCCCGGACTGCAGGAACTCCCGGAAACGTCGCAGAACGCTTTCCTGGTCTGCTATGAGCTCGGCCATGTCGAACGCGAAGCCCATGGCGTGCAGATTGTGCGCGACCACCTCGTGCTCGACCACTTCCGAGGTGTCCGCGTTCTCTCCCGGCGGATAGGCGTCCAGCAGGGCGAGCAGGGAGACCTCCTCGCCCTCGGCGCGCAGCCTGGTCGCCAGGGCGTGCGCGGCGAGTCCGCCGAACGACCAGCCCGCCAGCCGGTACGGGCCGGCCGGCTGCACGGAACGGATCCGCGCGAGGTAGTCCTCGGTCATCTCCGCCATGGACGACGGCAGCGGACCGCCGCCGTCGAGGCCGCGCGCCTGGATGCCGTAGACCGGTACGTCCGGGCCGAGATGGCGGACGAGCCCGGCGTAGCACCAGCTGAACCCGCCGCCCGGGTGCAGACAGAACAGGGGGGCGGCCGTGCCGCGCGCCCGCAGCGGGAGCAGCCCCTGCGAGGAACGTCCCGCGGCCCCGTCGGCCGTCCCCGTCAGTACGGCGGCGATGCCCTCCGGGGTGGGGGAGTCGAAGACCGTGCGGACGGGGAGCTCCTGGCCGAACCCCTCGCGGATCCGGGCCACCAGACGGGCGGCCAGGAAGGAATGACCGCCCAGTTCGAAGAAGTCGTCCTGCACGCCCGCCCGTTCGACGCCCAGCACCTCGGCGAACAGGGCGCACACGGTGTGTTCCGCGGGCGTCCGGGGCGGCCTCGACGCCCGGCCGGCGGCGTACGCGGGCACGGGCAGCGCGGCGCGGTCCAGCTTGCCGTTGGGGGTCAGCGGCAGCCCGTCGAGGGTGACCAGCGCGGCCGGCACCATGTGGGCGGGCAGCCGCCCGGCCAGCTGCTCGCGCAGCCGCGCCGGGTCGGGGGCCTCCCGGTGGGCGGCCACGACATAGCCGACCAGACGCCGGTCCCCGGGCCGGTCCTCCCGTACGACGACCGCGGCCTGGGCGACCGAGGCGTGCGCGGTGAGGGCGGCCTCGATCTCGCCGGGCTCGATACGGAAGCCGCGGATCTTGACCTGCGCGTCGGCCCGGCCCAGGTACACCAGCAGCCCGTCGCGGGTGAGCCGGGCGAGGTCGCCGGTGCGGTACATACGGGCGCCGACCGGACCGTGGGGGTCGGCGACGAACCGTTCGGCGGTGCGGCCGGCCCGGCCCAGGTAGCCGCGGCCGAGCCCGTCCCCGCCGATGTACAACTCACCCGGGACACCGGGCGGAACCGGGTTCAGCCACGGGTCGAGGAGCCGGACGGCGGTGTTGTCGACGGGTCGGCCGATCGGGGGCGCCGAGGGACCCCACTCGGCCGGGTCCGCCGGGAGCCGGTGGGCCGTCACCACGTGGGTCTCGGCGGGACCGTAGTGGTTGTGCAGGCGGCGGCCCGGGCGGGCGGCGCAGAAGGCGCGCATGGCCCCGTGCGGGGTCAGCGCCTCACCGGCCTGCACCAGGTCGGTGAGGTCGGGCAGGTCGAGGCGGGCGGCGGTGGCCGCCTCGCAGACCGCGTCGATGACCAGGTTGGGCGCGTACAGCTCCTGGATCCGCCGCTCGCCCAGCCAGCCGGCCAGCCGCTCCGGGTCGCGCCGGACGTCCTCGGGGCAGACGACCAGGGTCTTGCCGGCCAGCAGCGCGGAGAGGATTTCCTGGACGGAGACGTCGAAGCTCACCGCGGTGAACTGCGCCACCCGGGTGCCGGTCCCGCCCGGCAGGGTCCGCTCGTGCCAGTCGAGGAGATTGGCCAGGGCGCGCACCGGCATGACGACGCCCTTGGGGCGGCCGGTCGAGCCGGAGGTGTAGATCACGTACGCGGGATGGGCCGGGTCGAGCGGGGCGGTCCGCTCGGCGTCGGTGAGGTCGTCGGCCGGGTGGGAGGCGAGCCGGGCCCCGGTGGCCGGGTCGTCCACCACGAGCGGGGGCCCGGCCGGACCCGAGGGCAGCGCCTCGGCGAGGTCCCCGGTGGTCAGGACACAGGCCGGCCGGGCGTCGTCGAGCATGTACGCGATGCGGTCGGCCGGGTACTCGGGGTCGACCGGCAGGTATCCGGCGCCGGCCTTGAGGGCCGCCAGGCACGCGATGACCAGCTCGGCCGACCGGTGCATGGCCACCGCGACCAGGCTCTCCGGCCCCGCCCCCCGGTCGATGAGCAGCCGGGCCAGCCGGTTGGCCCGGGCGTCCAACTCGCGGTAGGTCAGCACACCTTCGGGAGCCTCGACGGCCACGGCGTGCGGGGCCCGCGCGACCGCCGCCGCGAAACGCTCCGGGAGCGACCCGCCGGGCGGTGTGCGCGTGGGTCCGTGGGCGGCGGCAAGGACACGGCCGCGTTCCTCGTCGTCCAGCAGGGGCACGTCCCCGACGGCGCGGTCCGGTGCCTCGGTGACCGCGTCCAGCAGACGCAGCAGCCGGGTGACCAGCGTCTCGGCGGTGTCCGGGTCGAACAGGTCGGTGCTGAACTCCAGGCCCGCGCCGAGTCCGGCGGGCCGCCCGTCGGTGTCGTACCGCTCGGCGAAGGAGAACAGCAGGTCGAACTTGGCGGTGCCGGTGTCGGCGGACAGGGACTCGGCGTCCAGCCCGGGCAGGCGCAGTCCGTCGCCCGGCCGCCGGTCGGTGTTGTTGAAGGTCAGCATGGTCTGGAAGACCGGGTGGCGGGCCGGTGAGCGCTTCGGGTTGAGCACTTCCACAAGCCGCTCGAAGGGCACGTCCTGATGCGCGTACGCCGCCAGGTCCGTCTCGCGGACCCGGGCCACCAGTTCCCGGAAGGCGGGGTTGCCGGAGGTGTCGGCCCGCAGTACCAGGGTGTTGACGAAGAAGCCGACGAGACCGTCCAGGGCGTCGTCGGTGCGTCCGGCGACGGGGGTGCCCAGCGGGATGTCCTCGCCCGCGCCGAGCCGGGTGAGCAGAGCGGCGACGGCCGCCTGGACCACCATGAAGGGGCTGGCCTGGCAGGACCGCGCGACGGAGACGATCCGCTCGTGCAGTTCCTCGGGCACCTCATACAGCACCCGGCCTCCCCGGCCCCCGGCAACGGCCGGACGCGGCCGGTCGGCGGGCAACGCCAGCTCCTCCGGAAGCCCCGCCAACGCCTCTGTCCAATAAGCGAGTTGTCGGGCCACAGGGCTGTCGGGGTCGTCCTCCGAGCCGAGCGCATCGCGCTGCCACAGGGTGAAGTCGGGGTACTGGACGGGCAGTGGACGCCAGTCGGGGGCGCGCTGCCCGAGACGGGCCGTGTAGGCGGTGGTGAGGTCACGGGCGAGCAGGGGCACCGACCAGCCGTCGCCGGCGATGTGATGGACCAGCAGAAGCAGCACCTGTTCCCGCTCGCCCGTTTCGAACAGCCAGGCCCGCAGCGGGATCTCCGCCGCCAGGTCGAAGGCGTGGGCCGCCGCCCCGGTGATCTCCGCCGCCAGGCGGTGCGGCGCCACCGACGGGACGACGGTGAGTTCGGGCCGGGCCTCGGCGGCGGGCAGCACGATCTGCCGGGGGCCCTCGGCGTCTTCCGCGAACACCGTCCGCAGGCTCTCGTGCCGGTCCGTCAGGTCGGCGAGCGCGGCCCGCAGCGCCGACCGGTCCAGATCGCCCGACAGCCGCAGCGCGAACGGGATGTTGTACGTCGGGCTCGGCCCCTCGAAGCGGTGCAGGAACCACAGCCTGCGCTGCGCCGGGGAGGCGGGGATCCGCTCCGGGCGCGGCTCGGCGGGCCGCAGGGCCGGACGGGCCGCGCCCGCCGTGTCGAGGGCGCGGGCCAGGGCCGCCACGGTCGGCGCCTCGAACAGTTGCCGCACGCTCAGTTCGGCACCGAGGACCGAGCGGATCCGGCCCACCAGCCGGGTGGCGAGCAGCGAGTGCCCGCCGAGCGTGAAGAAGTCGTCGTCGATGCCGACCCGTGGCACGCCGAGGAGGCCGGCGAAGAGCCCGCACAGGATGTCCTCCCGCGGGGTGCGCGGTGCCCGGCTCCCGACGGCGGCGGGGACGGCGTCGGGCGCGGGCAGCGCCCTGCGGTCGATCTTGCCGTTGCCGGTGAGGGGCAGCGCGTCCAGGGTGACGAAGTCCGACGGGACCATGTAGTCGGGCAGTTCGGCGGCGAGATACGCATGCAGCGCGTCCGGCGTCGGGTTGCCGCCCTCCTCGGTGACGAGGTGGGCCACCAGCCGTTTCTCGCCGGGACGCGGCTCGCGCAGCGTGACGACGGCCTGGGCGACCTCGGGGTGGCGGCCCAGCACCGCCTCGATCTCGCCGAGTTCGATGCGGAACCCGCGTATCTTGACCTGTTCGTCGACGCGCCCCAGATAGTCGAGCGTGCCCTGCGCCGTCCACCGTACGAGGTCGCCGGTGCGGTACATGCGGGTGCCCGCCGGGCCGTACGGGTCGGCGACGAAACGCTCCGCGGTCAGACCCGGCCGCCGCCAGTAGCCGCGAGCGAGCCCCGCCCCCGCGAGGTACAGCTCACCCGCGAGGCCCCGGGCGACCGGACGCAGCGCGGTGTCCAGGACGAGCAGCCGGGTGTTGTCCAGCGGCGTGCCGATGGGCACGGTGGCCGGCACCGGGGAGTTTGCCGGGATGCGGTGGCGGACCGCGAACGTGGTCGTCTCGGTGGGCCCGTACCCGTCGACGACGGCCGTGCCGGGGCAGGCGTCCCGGACCCGGCGGACGGCGGCGGCGGGGACGATGTCGCCGCCCGTCCACACCTCCCGCACCCCCGCCAGATGATGGGGGGCCTCGTCCGCGACGAGCTGGAAGAGCCCGGAGGTCAGCCACAGCCCGGTCACCTCGTGCTCGGTGAGCACCTTGCCGAGGGTGTCCGCGTCCAGGTCCCCCGGCGGGGCGACGACAGCGGTGCCGCCGGACAGCAGCGGCACCCACACCTCGTACGTGGAGGCGTCGAAGGCGTGCGGCGAGTGGACCAGCACCCGGGCGTGGGCGCCGCCGGAGAAGGACCGGTCGCGGGCCAGCTCGACCACGTCCCGGTGGGTGACGGCGACACCCTTGGGGGTCCCGGTCGAACCGGAGGTGTGCATCACGTAGGCGAGCCGGTCGGCGTGCCCGGGGCCGGCGGGCAGCTCCGCACCGCCGGCGTCCGGGGTGTCCGGGGCGTCGGCCCGTACGGTGATCAGGCCCAACTCGTCCGCGCGAGGCGCGTGTTCCGCGTCGGTGAGGATGTGGGAGACGCCGGCCAGGCCGGTGACCTGACGCAGCCGGTCGAGCGGGTCGCCCTGCCGGAGCGGCACATAGGCGCCACCCGCCTTGAGCACGGCCAGCAGGGCGACGATCAGATGCGCGGAGCGGTCCATGAGGAGCCCCACCGGGGTCTCGGCCTCCACCCCGAGCGCGACCAGAGTGCGCGCCAGCGTGTCGGACCGGGCGTCGAGTCCGGCGTAGTCCAGCACGGTCGTACCGCAGCGGACGGCCGGGGCGTGCGGGGTGCGCGCGGCCTGGGCGCGGAAGGCCGCGGGCAGCGTCTCGTCGGCGGGGCCGGTGTCCGTGCCGCGGCCGAGGGCCAGGACGGTGTTCCGCTCCTCGGCGGAGAGCAGGTCGAGCTGTCCGACGGTGCGCCGCGGCTGCGCGGCCACGCCGCGCAGGACGCGCACCAGCCGGTCGAGGACGGCCTGGGCCGCCTCCGTCGGGACCAGGTCGGGCTGGTGGTCGAGGCGCAGCCGCAGTCCGTCGCGGCCGACGGCCACCAGCGCCAGCGGGTAGTGCGTGGCGTCCCGGTTGCGGGTGCCGGTGACCGTCACCCCGCCGAAGCCGCCGGGCTCGTCCCGCTCGGCACCGATGTCGACCGGATAGTTCTCGAACACCATGGTGGTGTCGAAGAGTTCACCCGCGCCCGCCAGCCGCCGCACCTCGGCGAGCCCCAACTGCTGGTGCGTCTGGAGCCGGGTCTGCTCGTCCTGCGTGCGGCGCACCGCGTCCACGAACGGCTCGTCGGGCCGCAGCCGCACCCGCACGGGCAGGGTGTTGATGAACAGCCCCACCATGGTCTCGATCCCGGCGACCTCCGGCGGCCGCCCGGAGACGGTCGTACCGAACACCACGTCCTGCCGTCCCGTGAGGCCGCTCAGGACCACCGCCCAGGCGCCCTGCACCAGGGAGTTGAGGGTGAGGGACCGTTCCCGGGCCAGCGTGGTCAGCGCCGCGTGGCCGGCGGCGTCCAGCTTCGTCTCCAGCCGGCCGGGCACGACCGGTGCCCGCTCGGCGGCCTGCGGGGCGACGAGGGTGGGCCCGTCGAGTCCGGCGAGCGCCTTACGCCAGGCGGCGACCGCCGCGTCCCGGTCCTGTCCGGCGAGCCACTGGAGGTAGTCCCGGAAGGGGCGGACCCGCGGCAGCGCGCTGTCGTCGCCCTTCGTCCGGTACAGCGCCAGGAGCTCCCGCACGAGCATGGGGCGCGACCAGCCGTCGAGCAGGATGTGGTGGTTGGTCAGCACGAAGCGGTACCGGCGGTCCCCGAGACGCATCAGGGTGAACCGCATCAGGGGCGGCCGGCCCAGGTCGAAGCGGCGCAGCCGGTCCTCCTCCAGCAGCCGGTCCGCGGCCGCGGACCGCTCCGGCTGGGGCAGGCGGGACAGATCCGTCTCCTCCCACGGCAGCTCCACCTGGTGCGGGATCAGCTGGACGGGCCGCTTCAGGCCCTGGTAGCGGAAGGCCGCGCGCAGATTGGCGTGGCGCCGCAGCAGGGTCCGGCAGGCGGCGGCCAGCGCCGCCGTGTCCAGGTCGCCCTCCAGGTCGATGGCCTGCTGCACCAGATAGACGTCGGGGGCCTCCTCGTCGTACACGCTGTGGAAGAGCAGGCCCTCCTGCAGCGGCGCCAGGGGCAGGATGTCCTGCAGTCCGGACTGCCTCGCCATCACAGGTCCCTCCACTCGTCCTCCAGCAGGTCGATCTCGCTCTGGTCCAGCAGGCTCAGCGACACGTCCGAGACGGTCAGCCCGCCGGCCTCGGGGTTCTCCGCGTGGTCGGCGACCGCCTCCAGCGCCTTGAACCACAGCTCGGCCAGCTCCCGCACCTCGTCCTCGTCGAGGACTCCGTCGGCCCAGGACCAGGTGGCCGACAGCTCGGGCCCGCGCGGCCCGTCGTTGGTGCGGGCGTTGAGTTCCAGCGGGTGGGCGAGCGCCACCCGGGGGTCGGTGCCGCCGACACCGGAAGCGGTGGCCAGCACCGTCCAGTCGGGAACCGTCGCGTTGCCCGCGTTCTCGACTCCGGCGGTGGTGAACCGGCCGAGGTAGTTGAAGGCGACCTGCGGCGTGGGCAGCCCGGCGAACTTGGCGGCGGTGTGCGGGTTCAGATGGCGGACGAGTCCGTACCCGATGCCCTTGTCGGGCACCTCCCGCAGCTGCTCCTTGACCCGTTTGACGACGGCTCCGGCGGCCGGTCCGCCCGCGAACGCGTCGGTGAGGTCGACCGCGCCGGCGTCCACCCGCACGGGGTGCAGGCTGGTGAACCAGCCGACCGTGCGGGACAGGTCCGCCCCGCCGACAAGGTCCTCCTCACGCCCGTGCCCCTCCAGGTCCAGCAGCACCCCGGCTCCCCGGGCGCCGCCGCGGCGGGCCCAGGCGAGGGCGAACGCCGCCAGCAGAACGTCGTTGACCTCGGCCCGGAACGCGGCAGGCACCCGGGTCAGCAGCCGCTCGGTCACCACAGCGGGCAGGGTCAGGGTGAGATGACGGGCGCAGGAGTAGGTGTCACGGGACGGATCCAGCGGCCGCCGCCCCAGCAGCGGGTCACCGGGCCGCAGCACCGACCGCCACCAGTCGGCCTCGGCCGTGCGGGCGGGATCGCCCGCCACCTCGGTGAGGCGCCGCGCCCAGCGGCGCAACGAGGTGCCCACCGGCTGCAGTTCGGCCGGCCGGCCGGCCGCCACGGCACGGTGCGCCTCGGCGAGGTCCGGTACCAGTATCCGCCAGGAGACCCCGTCGACCACGAGATGGTGGATGATCAGCAGCAGCAGACCGGGCCGGGTGTCGCCCCGGTCGAACCAGACCGCCTGGACGACCCGTCCCGCACCGAGGTCCAGGCGCTCCCGCGCGGCGACCGTCTCGGTCCGTACGAGGTTCTGCAGCTCGTCCTCGTCGAGGCCGGAGGCGTCCACCCGGCGGACGACGGAGTCGGCGTCGACCGCTCCCCTCTCGCGGATCTCCAGCCGCCGTTCCGGGCCGGCCGTCAGCCGGGCCCGCAGCGCGTCGTGGTGGTCCAGCAGGGCCCCCAGCGCGGCCGTGAGGTCGTCGTGGCGCAGCGACGCGGGCACCTGGACCAGCCGGGACTGGTTGAACTGGTCGGCCGGGCCGCCGCGTTCGAGGAACCACCGCATGATCGGTGTGAGCGGCATGTCGCCGATGCCGGCGCCGGGTTCCTCCGTGACGGTGGTGCCGGTCTCGGTGACGACGTCGGCGAGTGCCGCCACGGTCCGGTGTTCGAAGATGTCGCGCACGGACAGTGCGAGTCCGGCCCGTCGTGCCCGGCTGACCAGTTGGATCGACATGATGCTGTCGCCGCCCAGGTCGAAGAACCCGTCGTCGACGCCGACCTCGGTCAGGCCAAGGACGTCAGCGAACAGCCCGCACAGCACCTTCTCCCGTTCCGTACGCGGTCCGCGCCGGCCGGTGTCGGCACCGTAGTCGGGCGCGGGCAGGGCCCGCCGGTCGAGCTTGCCGTTCAGGGTGAGCGGCAGCCCGTCCAGGAGGACGACGGCCGACGGGACCATGTACTCGGGCAGCGTGCCCGCCACATGCGCACGCAGCGCCTCGGGGGCGGCCGGGCCGCCCGCGCCCGCCACGACGTACGCCACGAGCCGCTTGTCGCCGGGCCGGTCCTCCCGCAGCACCACCGCGGCCTGGCTCACCTCGGGCCGGCCCGCGAGGACCGCCTCCACCTCGCCCGGCTCGATACGGAAGCCCCGCAGCTTGACCTGGTCGTCGACCCGGCCCAGGAACTCCAGCCGCCCGTCGGACAGCCACCGTACGACGTCACCGGTGCGGTACATCCGCTCGCCGACGCCCGCGAACGGGTCGGCCACGAAGCGCTGTGCCGTCAGCGCGGCCCGGCCCAGATAGCCGCGGGCCACACCGCTGCCCGCGATGTACAGCTCGCCGGGCACACCCACGGGCACCGGCCGCAGCCGCTCGTCGAGGGCGTACACCCGGGTGTTCCACAGGGGCCGGCCGATCGGTACGACCGCCTCGGGAACCTCCGCCGGGTCGCGCAGCGGGTTCACGGCGGAGAACACCGTGGTCTCCGTCGGCCCGTACTCGTTGGCGACGACCGTGTCAGGGCAGGCCTGAAGGACCCGGCGGACGGCGGTGGGGGAGACCACGTCGCCGCCGGCCCAGATCTCACGCACCCCGCGGAAGCACTCGGGCCGCTCCTCGGCGAGCACCCGGAACAGACCGGCGCTGACGAACAGACCCGTGACCCGGTGCCCGGAGATGACGGTGGCGAGGTCGGCCGCGTCCAGCCGCCCGGCGGGGGCCACCACGACGGTGCCACCCGTCAGCAGAGGCGTCCAGATCTCGAACGTCGAGGCGTCGAAGGCGTACGGCGAGTGCATCAGCACCCGCTCGTGACGCCCGCCGCGCCAGTAGCGGTCCGCCGCCAGATGCACCACGTTGTGGTGGGTGTTGGCGACGCCCTTCGGAGTGCCGGTCGAGCCCGAGGTGTACATCACGTACACGAGCTGCTCGGCGTCCGTCGGCACCCCGGGGTCGGTGTCGGCCTCGCCGGACAGGTCCACGCCGGGGCCGACGTCGAGGACCGGCACGTCCACGGCGAAGGGCAGCTCACCCGGGTCGCGGTCGGTGAGCAGGGCCACGGCCCCGGTGTCCCGCAGGATGAACTCGGAGCGGGACGCGGGCTGCTGCGGATCGATCGGCACATACACACCGCCCGCCTTGAGCACGGCCAGCGTGGAGACGACCAGTGCGGCGGAGCGCTTCTGGAAGACCGCGACCCGGCTCTCCCGGCCGACGCCCCGGCTCAGCAGCCGGTGCGCCAGCCGGTTGGCTCGCGCGTTCAACTCGCCGTAGCTGAACCGCTCCTCACCCGACACGACGGCGAGAGCCTTCGGTTCGGCGGCGGCGCGCTCCTCGAAGAGGACGTGGACCGGCGTGCGGTCCACGTGGCCGACCGCCGTGTCGTTCCACTCGACGAGCATCCGCCGCCGCTCGTCCGGGCCCAGGATCTCCGTCTCGCCGACCCGCCGCCCCGGGTCCTCGGCGAGGGCCGTCAGGACGCGGACGAAGCGGTCGGCGACGGACTGCGCGGTCACGCGGTCGAACAGATCGGTGCTGTAGTCCAGCGCACAGCTCAGACCGGCCGCCCGGCCGGGCCCGGCCGGACGCTCGGCGAGTTCGAAGGACAGGTCGAACTTCGCGGCGGGAGCCCCGAGGGGCCGCCCGGAGACCGTGAGCCCGGTCAGATCGGCGCGGGCATCGGCACGACCGGCGTTGTCGAAACCGAGCATGGTCTGGAAGAGGGGGTGCCGGGCGAGCGAGCGCTCCGGGTTGACCGCCTCCACCAGCCGTTCGAACGGCAGGTCCTGGTGCGCGTACGCCGCCAGGGACGTGGCCCGGACCCGGTCGATGAGCTCCGCGTACGTCGGATCGCCCGAGGTGTCCGTGCGCAGCACCAGCGTGTTCACGAAGAAGCCGACCAGGTCGTCCAGCGCGTCGTCGGTGCGGCCCGCGATCGGGGTGCCCAGCGGGATGTCCGTGCCCGCGCCCAGCCGGGTCAGCAGCGCCGCCAGCCCCGCCTGAACCACCATGAACAGGCTGGCACCCTGATCGCGGCCCACCCGGACAAGCCGCTCGTACACGGCGTCCGGAAGGTCGAAGGTGACCCGGTCGCCCCGGTACGAGGCCACCGCCGGCCTCGGCCGGTCGAACGGCAGCGACAACTCCTCGGGCAGTCCGGCCAGCGCCCGCTTCCAGTAGGCGAGTTGGCGGCCGGCCTCGCTGTCCGGGTCGTCCTCGGAGCCGAGGACGTCGCGCTGCCAGAGGCTGTAGTCGGCGTACTGCACCGGCAACGGCGACCGGTCGGGCGCCTGTCCGGCCGTGGTGCGCGCGGCGTACGCCGCCACCAGGTCCCGGATGAGGATGCCCCGCGACCAGGCGTCACTGGCGATGTGGTGGGTGAGCAGCAGCAGGGCCCTGCGGCCGGTGGCGGAGCCGGCGTCGGTGGCGTCGACCTCGAACAGGGAGGCACGGAGGGGGATCTCGGAGGCGAGGTCGAAGACGTACCCCGCGGCCCGCCGCATCCGCGCGTCGGCCTCCGCGTCCGAGGCCGGACGCTCCACGGTCAGCGGCACCCGCGCCTGCTCCGGTCTCAGCACCACCTGATGGGCGGTGCCGGAACCGTCCTCGACGACGACCGTGCGCAGGCTCTCGTGCCGGTCCACGACGTCCGCCAGTGCCTGCCGCAGCGCCTCCTGGTCCAGCGGTCCCGTCAGGGTGAGCGAGATCGGCACGTTGTACGCGTCGCTCGGCCCCTCCAAGTGCTGCAGGAACCACAGCCGTTGCTGGGCGTGCGAGAGCGGAACGCGTGCGGGACGGGGGGCCGTGGCCCGCAGCGGCTTCCGTGCGCCGGTCGCGGTGTCCAGTGCGGCGGCGAGTTCGGCGACGGTGGGGCTTTCGAAGAGCTGTCGGATGGCCAGCTCCGTGCCCAGGACGGTGCGGATGCGGCTGACCAGTTTGGTGGCGAGCAGGGAGTGGCCGCCCAGGGTGAAGAAGTCGTCGTCGATGGTGATGGTGTCGATGCCGAGTACTTCGGCGAAGAGGGTGCGGAGGATGTCTTCGCGGGGGGAGCGTGGTGCGCGGCCGTGGCCTGTCTGTGGTTCGTGGTCGGGTGCGGGGAGGGCGCGGCGGTCCAGCTTGCCGTTGGGGGTGAGCGGGAAGGCGTCGAGGGTGATGAACGCTGAGGGGATCATGTAGTCCGGCAGGCGGGAGGCGAGGCGCTTGCGCAGGTTTGCCGTCTCGATGGGCTGCTGCTGGGTTGCGGGGACGATGTAGGCGACGAGGCGCGGGTCTCCGGGGCGGTCTTCGCGGACGAGTACGGCGGCTTGTGCGATGTGTTCGTGTGTGGTGAGGGCGGTTTCGATCTCGCCGGGTTCGATGCGGTGGCCGCGGAGTTTGATCTGGTCGTCGATGCGGGTGAGGTATTCGAGTTGTCCGTCGGGGGTCCAGCGGACGAGGTCGCCGGTGCGGTACATGCGGGTGCCGGTGGGGCCGTAGGGGTTGGCGACGAAGCGTTGTGAGGTGAGTCCTGGGCGGTGGTGGTAGCCGCGTGCCAGACCGGTGCCGGCGATGTAGAGCTCGCCGGGTGTGCCGGGTGGGACGGGTCGGAGGGTGTGGTCGAGGACGTAGACCTGGGTGTTGGCGATCGGGCGGCCGATCCGGGGTCGGCGTGCGCCCTCGGCTGTCACCGGCCACTGGGTGGACCAGATCGTCGTTTCCGTCGGGCCGTACAGGTTGATCACGGATGTCGCGTGTTGCGTGAGTGCTTCGGCGAGGTCGGGGGGCAGTGCTTCGCCACCGACGAGCACCCGCAGCCCGGCCAGTACGGACGCGTCCTCGGCGAGCACCGCCCGCCACAGGCTCGGCGTCGCCTGCATGGTCGTCGCGTCCGCGGTGCGGATCAGGGTGCACAGGGCAACCGGGTCCCGGACCACCTCCCGCTCGGCGACCACCACGGCCGCGCCCGACAACAAGGGCACGAAGAGTTCCAGTCCGGCGATGTCGAATCCGACGGTGGTCACCGCCAGCAGGCGGTCCCCGGAGGTGAGTTCGAAGCTCTGCTGCATGGCGGTCAGGAAGTTCACCAGTGCGCCCTGCGGCACGACCACGCCCTTCGGGCGTCCCGTCGACCCCGACGTGTAGATCACATAGGCAGAGTCGTGCGGGTCGTGGGTGACATGCAGCGGTTCGGGGCCGGCCGGGGCGGACAGCTGTGCCCGGAGGCCCTGGTCGTCGAGGAGGACGTGCGGGACCAGTGTGTCGACCGGCAGTACGGGGGTGAGGTCGCTGGTGGTGAGGAGCAGGACGGGGTCGGCGTCGTCCAGCATGTACGCCAGTCGCTCGGCCGGGTACTCGGTGTCCAGCGGGAGATAGGCGGCGCCGGTCTTCCAGACCGCGAGCAGTGCCACGACCAGGTCCACGGACCTGGGTAGGGCCACGGCCACGAACCGTTCGGCGCCGGCGCCGCGCTCGACCAGCACGCGGGCCAACCGTTCGGCACGGGCGTCCAGTTCGCCGTACGACAGTGACTCCTGGCCCGCGACCACGGCCTCCGCGGCCGGGTCCGAGGCCACCCGCTCCTCGAACAGCTCCACCACCGAACGCCCCGGCACCTCACGCGCCGTGTCGTTCCAGTCGGTGAGGAGAGTGTGGGACTCGGTCCCGTCCAGCAGATCCGCCTCGTCGACGGGCATCCCCGGGGCGTCGACCATGGCCTGGAGCAGGCGCAGGTAGCGACGGCCCAGTGTCTCGACGGTCTCCCGGTCGAACACATCGGTGCTGTACTCCAGCACTCCCTGAAGTCCCGAGCCCGTCGTCGCCTGCTCGGCGAAGGCGAGGGAGAGGTCGAACTTGCCCACTCCGGTGTCGGCCGTCGCACGCGAGACCGACAGCCCCGGCAACTGCGCGACCGCGTCGTCGACGGCGGCGGTGTCCGTGTTGTTGAAGGCAAGGAGCACCTGGAAGAGGGGGTGGCGGGCGAGCGAGCGCTCCGGGTTGACGGCCTCCACCAGCCGCTCGAACGGCAGGTCCTGGTGCGCGTACGCCTCCAGGTTCTGCTTCCGCACGCGCTCGATGAGCGTGTGCGCCGAGGGACGGCCGGACATGTCCGTCCGCAGCACCAGCGTGTTGATGAACACACCGATCAGGTCATCGAGCGCGCCGTCGGTGCGGCCCGCGACCGGGGTGCCGATGGGGATGTCATGGCCGGCACCGAGCCGGGTGAGCAGCGCGGCGAGCCCCGCCTGAAGCACCATGAACGGGCTCGCCTGGGTCTCCCTCGCCAGGGCGACGACCCGGTCGTAGAGCGCTGAGGGGATCTCGAAGGGGATGCGGTCGCCGCGGTAGGTGGCGACCGAGGGGCGCGGGCGGTCGTACGGCAGCTCCAGTTGGTCGGGGAGTCCGGTCAGTGTGTCGGTCCAGTAGGCGAGTTGGCGGGAGATCTCGCTGTCCGGGTCGTCCTCGGTGCCGAGGACGTCGCGCTGCCAGAGGCTGTAGTCGGCGTACTGGACCGGCAGCGGCGCCCACTCGGGGGCTGTCGCACCCTGCACCCGGGCCGCGTAGGCCGCCGTGAGGTCACGGGCCAGTGGGGCCCGAGACCACGCGTCACTCACGATGTGGTGCAGGAGCAGCAGCAGTACGTGCTCGTCGTCGCCGACCTCGAACAGCGTTACGCGCAACGGCAGCTCACCGGAGTCCGCGGAGAGGTCGAACCCACGTCGCGCGGCTTCCCGCAGACGCTCGTCCACTTCCCGCGGGCCGGTCTCGATCACGGTCAGCTCCGGCCGGGCGTCGGCCGGGTCCCGGACGATCTGGTACGGGCCTTCGGCGTCCTCGGCGAACACCGTGCGCAGGCTCTCGTGCCGGGCCACCA
>NZ_JBIWKB010000030.1:0-112803 GCF_044765425.1 Streptomyces sp. NPDC102462
ACCTCCACGGACGCACCGGATCTACCTCACCCGCCCCGGCATCACGCCTGACCAGCGCAAACCCAGCCACCACATTCGGTTTCGAGAAGCCCTCTCAGGCCATCGCCGGGACCGCCACGGGCGGGGGCGGTCCGACATACCGGGCCACCGGCCTGATGATCTTGGAGTCGGCGGCCTGTTCCAGGATGTTGGCGCTCCAGCCGACCACACGCGCCGCCGCGAACGTGGGCGTGAACATCTCACGCGGCAGTCCGCACAGTTCCATGACCACGCCCGCGTAGAACTCGACGTTGGTGTGCAGTTCGCGGCCGGGCTTCAGCTCGGCGAGGATCGCCTCGATGCGGCGCTCCACCTCCACGGCGAAGGACACGCGGGGGCCGCCGAAGCCCTCGGCGATCTCACGGAGCATCCGCGAACGGGGGTCCTCCGTACGGTAGATCGCGTGGCCGAAGCCCATGATGCGATCACCCGCCAGGACGCGTTCGCGGACCCAGCCGTCGATCCGGTCGGGGGTGCCGATCGCGTCCAGGGTGTCCAGGGCACGGCTGGGCGCACCGCCGTGCAACGGACCGGACAGCGCTCCCAGGGCACCTACGAGACATGCCGCCACATCGGCGCCGGTGGACGCGATGACCCGTGCGGTGAAGGTTGATGCATTGAATCCATGGTCAATGGTTGAGATCAGGTATTGCTCGACGGCACGGGCCCGCCGCTCGTCCGGCTCCTGCCCGGTCACCATGTACAGGTAGTTGGCCGCGTACGAGAGGTCGTCGCGCGGTTCCACCGGCTCCTGGCCCCGCCCTAGCCGGTACAGGGCGGTGAGCAGGGTCGGTACTGCCGCGCAGGCGGCGACGGCATCCGCGCGGCGCCGGTCGGTGTCGATGTCGTACACGGGCCGGAAGCCCTGGGCCGCGCCGAGCAGCGACAGCGCGGTGCGCGCCCCGGCCGGCGGACCCGAGGCGCGGCTCGCGGCGGCGACGGCGGGCAGGGCGGCGCGGACCTCGGCGGGCAGCCGGCGCGCCGCCACGGTCTCGGCGAGGAAGGCGGCGTGCCGCTCCGCGTCGGGGAGTTCGCCGTACGCGAGGAGGTGCCAGACGTCCTCGAAGCCGCGGGTCCGCGCGAGTTCGACAGCCGAGTACTGACGGTAGTGGTAGAAGCCCTCGGTCCCCCGGACGTCGCCGATCTCGGTGTCGGCGACGACGACGCCCGCGAGCCCGCGCGGCACATCGACAAGGGTGGATGCGGACCTATTGATGGACATGATTTCCTCCCTGGACTTGATCCGACTGTCCATGCTTGACTATTTCTCTGTCAATATTGATTGAATCAATGTCCAGTCCATACGCCACCAAGGCGACTACGGTGACCCCCATGCGCGATCAAGAACCCGCTCCCCACGGCCCCGAGCGGAGGCTGAGCACCAAGGAGACCGCCGAACTGCTCGGCGTGAAGCCGGAGACCGTGTACGCGTACGTGAGCCGCGGTCAGCTCAGCAGCCGGCGCGAGCCCGGCGGCCGGGGCAGTACCTTCGACGCCGCGGAGGTGGACGCCCTCGCCCGGCGCCACAGGCGGGAGAGCCAGGTCACCCAGGCCGTCGGCGCGGAGATGTCCGTCCGTACCGGCGTCACCCTGATCGACCAGGACCGGTACTACTTCCGCGGTGTCGACGCCGCGGAACTCGCCGCGCTCCACTCCTACGAGGAGGTCGCCGAGTGGCTGTGGACCGGGCGGCTGAGCCCAGGTGTCACGTTCACCGCCCCCGAGGCCACGGCCGAAGTCGCCCGTCGGGCGGTGGCCGCCCTGCCCGAGCATGCCGAGCCCACCGACCGGCTGCGGGTCGCGGCGGTCGCCGCCGCCACCGAGGACCCGCTGCGCTTCGACCTGTCCGAGGAGGCCGTCCTCGCGACGGCGCGGATCCTCATCCCGACGCTCGTCGCCGCCCTGCCGCCCCGCCCGCACGCCCGGGACGAGGGCCCGCTCGCCCTGCGCCTGTGGGGCCGGCTGACCGGCCGTGAGCCCGACGAGGCGTCACTGCGCGCCCTGGATACGGCGCTTGCCCTGCTGGTCGACCACGACTTGGCCGCCTCGACGCTCGCGGTGCGGGTCGCCGCATCGGCCCGGGCCCATGTGTACGCGGCCGTCTCGGCCGGACTGGGCGTAATCGAGGGCCCGTTGCACGGCGCCGCCAGCGGACTGGCCCACCGGCTGCTGCTCGACGTGCTGGACGAGGGCAGCGCCGTTCCGGTGATCGCGGCCGAACTCCGCGCCGGCCGCCGCATTCCCGGCCTCGGCCACCGGCTCTACCCGGGCGAGGACCCACGCGCGCGTGCCCTGTTCGCCCTCCTGGAGCACGTCCCGCGCGCGGAACCCGCCCTCCTCGCGGCCCGCGACATCGTCGCCACCACGGCCCGGCACACCCCGCTGCACGCCAATGTCGACCTGGCCCTCGCGGTGCTCACCGTCGCCTGCGGCATGCCCGCGACCGCGGGCGAGACGGTCTTCGCCGTCGCCCGGACGGCGGGCTGGATCGCGCACGCCCTGGAGGAGTACGGCGAGCGCCCGCTGCGGATGCGCCCCAGCGGCCACTACGTGGGCCCGCGACCGCCGCAACCCGCGCCGCAGTAGCACACGGGCAGCAGACGACCGGGCCGGAAGTCGCCCCGGGCAAAGTCAGGTTAGGCTCACCTCTGTGAGTAGGTGCGCAACCGTCTCCCGGAACCTCGACGAGCCCGTATCCGGTACGGCGGCCACAGCGACGACATGGCTGCTGCTCGAACAGCCCGGCCCCTGGGGTGCCAAGGCGCTCACGTCGAGCCACCTGGACCGCGCGCTCGGCCGCGCCCTGGAACTCGCCGCCGACGGCACCGGCGTACGGATCGCGCTCATCCGGCGCCCCGGGCGCCACGCAGACCCCGGGACCCCCGCCGAGCGGCAGGTGTACGCAGCGCACACCGTTCCGGGAAAGGTATGGCTGCGCGCCGCCACCACCCGCGACCCGCGCACGCTCCTCGACCTCGACTACGCCGCCCTCGGCGCGGGCGACCACCGTACGTTCGACACGGCGCTCGGCGCTCGCGCGCACGAGGCGGGCCCGCTCGCGCTCGTCTGCACCAACGGCAAGCGCGACCGCTGCTGCGCGCTGCTCGGCCGGCCCCTCGCGGCCGAGCTCGCCGCCTCCGGCGTACCGGGCGTCTGGGAGGTCACCCATTTGGGTGGACATCGCTTCTCGCCGACGGTGCTCGTCCTGCCGTACGGCTACGCGTACGGACGGGCCGAGGCGCACACCGTCAAGGAGGTCCTGCAGGGCGTCCGGGAGGGACGCGTCGTCGTGCAGGGCTGCCGCGGGAACTCGGCCTGGGACAAGCCCGGTCAGGCGGCCGAACTGGCCGTGCGCACGGCGGCGGGCGAGTACGCGGCAGGCGTGCTGAGCGTCGTGCGCACCGACGGTGCGGCGCCCCGCTGGGAGGTGACCGTGGCCCACGCCGACGGCCGCCGCTGGCGCGTCATCGTGGCCCGGGGCGCCTCGCTCCCGCCGCGCCCGGAGAGTTGCGGCGCCTCTGTGCTGGGGGCGCCGGCGCGGATGGACGTGGTGTCCGTGCGCGAACTGACAGCCGCGGTCCTGGCGGGCTGACCCCGTCGCCCGCCGAGAGGCGGGCCCGTCGGCCCGGGAGCCGCCAGCCCCATCCGCCGAGAAGCGGCCGACACCGTTCCGCCGAGAACCGCCAGACGCCGATCCACCGGGAGCCCGTCGGCCCGTTCGCCAAGAATCGGTCAAGAGATCCGCGCCACACCCCCTACGGCTCGGTCCGCCCGCCCACGTACCGTCATGGGCATGAGCCCCAGTCCCCCCGCACGCCGTCTGCGTCTCGGTCTGCCGCGGCGGGTGTTCTCGCAGGTTCTGCTGATGCAGGTGGCGATCGCCGCCGGAGTCGCGGTGCTCGCCACCGGGCTGTTCCTGGCACCGTTGAGCAAGCAGCTCGACGAGGAGGCGATGCGCCGGGCGCTGGCGATCGCGGAGACCACGGCGCAGGATCCGCAGATCGCCGAGGGCGTGCAGCACACGCGGCCGTCCATCGACGGCCCGGTGCAGGTGGAGGCCGAGCGGATCCGGCACGCCACGAACGCCGAGTACATCGTGGTGATGGACCTGCGCGGCGTGCGCTGGTCGCACACCACGCGCTCGGAGATCGGCGGCCTCGTCTCCACCGACCCGAGCGCGGCCCTGGCCGGACGACAGGTCATGGAGATCGACAACGGCACCCTGGGCCGCTCCGCGCGCGGCAAGGTGCCGCTGTACGACGCCGACCACCGGATCATCGGGGCCGTCTCCGTGGGCATCGCCTACGACAGCGTGCGGGCCCGGCTGCTCAGCGCGATCCCGGGGCTGTTCGCCTACGCCGGCGGCGCCCTCGCGGTCGGCGCCCTGGCCGCCTGGCTGATCTCCCGCCGGGTGCAGCGGCAGACCCAGGACCTGGCCTTCTCCGACATCTCGGCCCTGCTCGCGGAGCGGGAGGCGATGCTGCACGGCATCCGGGAGGGTGTCGTCGCCCTCGACCGCACCGGCCGTGTACGTCTGCTCAACGACGAGGCGCGGCGCCTGCTGGGCATCGGCGACGAGTCCGTCGGACGGACCCCGGACGAGGCGCTGGGCGAGGGACGCACGACCGATGTCCTGGCCGGCCGGGTGACCGGCACCGATCTGCTCACCGTCCGCGGCCAGCGGGTCCTGGTCGCCAACCGGATGCCCACCGGCGACGGCGGCGCGGTGGCCACCCTGCGCGACCGCACCGAGCTTGAGCAGCTGGGCCGCGAACTGGACTCCACGCGGGGCCTGATCGACGCCCTGCGCGCCCAGGACCACGAGCACGCCAACCGCATGCACACGCTGCTCGGCCTGCTCGAACTGGAGATGTACGACGACGCGGTGGAGTTCGTCGGAGAGGTCGTCGGCGATCACCGGGTCACCGCGGAGCAGGTCACCGAGAAGATCCAGGACCCGCTGCTCGCCGCCCTGCTGGTCGGCAAGGCGACGGTCGCGGCCGAGCGCGGGGTCGCCCTGTGGGTCTCGGACCGCACCCGGCTCCCGGACCGGCTGATCGAGCCGAGGGGCCTGGTCACGGTCGTGGGCAACCTGGTCGACAACGCCCTCGACGCCGTCGCCGGAACCCCGCACGCGCGCGTGGAGGTCGAACTGCGCGCCGAGGGACGCACGGCCGTGCTCAGGGTGCGCGACACGGGACCCGGTGTCCCGGCGGACCGGCGCGAGCTGGTCTTCACCGAGGGGTGGTCGACCAAGGAGCCGCCCGCGCACGGCAAACGCGGTCTCGGGCTGTCCCTGGTGCGCAGGTTCGCCGAGCGGCAGGGCGGGAGCGCGACGGTGGGCGAAGCGGGCGGCGGGGGCGCGGAGTTCACGGTCGTACTGCCCGAGGCCCTGGCCGAGCCGGAACTCGAACCGGGGCCGCAGCCGCAGCCCGCACCGGCGCTGACGGCGCCCGCGCGGACCGCCACCGAGGAGGATGCCCGATGATCGAGGTCCTGGTCGTGGACGACGACACCCGGGTCGCCCGGGTCAACGCCGCCTACGTGCAGAAGGTGCCCGGCTTCCGCGTGGCCGGCGAGGCGCACAACGCGGCCGAGGCGCTGCGCCAGGTGGAGGCGCTGCCGCGGCTCGACCTGGTCCTCCTGGACCACTATCTGCCCGACGAGACCGGACTTGCGGTCGTCCAGGAGATGCGCAGGCGCGGCCACCAGACCGACGTCATCATGGTGACCGCGGCCCGGGACGTGTCCACGGTGCAGGCGGCGATGCGCCACGGCGCCCTGCAGTACCTGGTGAAGCCGTTCGCCTTCGCGGGGCTGCGCACCAAGCTGGAGGCGTACGCGCGGCTGCGCCGCACGCTGGACGGCGGCGGGGAGGCGGAACAGACAGAGGTGGACCGGATCTTCGGGGCGCTGTCCGCACCGTCGGAGCCGGAGCTGCCCAAGGGACACTCCCCCACCACGGCGGAACTGGTGCGCCAGTGCCTGATGAACGCCCAGGGCCCGCTGTCGGCCCAGGAGATCGCCGAGCGGACCGGGGTGAGCCGGCAGACCGCCCAGCGCTATCTGAAGCTCCTGGAGCGCACGGGGCGGGCCCGGTTGACGCTCAAGTACGGCGACGCGGGCCGCCCCGAACACCGTTACGTGTGGGCGACCCGCGCCTGACGGCTCCCGGTCCGGGCGGTCAGCCGGCCGACTTGGCGGCCTTCTCGACGAACTCCGTCGTGTAGGTCTTGCTCAGGTCGACCTTGGCGTTCTTGATGTTGGGGTTGAACGACTTGAGGACCTTCTCGACGGTCTCCGGGCCGTTCTTCGGCATCACGCCGTCGTCCGTGAACATCGGCAGCGTGCTCTTGATCGCCTCCGCGTAGAGGGCTTTGTTGCCCTGGGAGTAGTCGGCGGGCATCTTGGCGGCGATCTCGTCGGCGCTGTGTGTGGACATCCACGTGAGCGTCTTGACGAATGCATTGACCAGCTTCTGCACGGTGTCCTTGTGGCCGTTCACCCAGTCCGTCTGCATGTACAGACTTGACGATGGGTACGGGCCGCCGAGCGCCTCCTGCGAGCCCTCGGGGGTGCGCATGTCGAGGAGGATCTTGCCGGCCTTCTTGTCCAGGATCGTCGCCACGGTCGGGTCGGTCGTCATACCGCCGTCGATGGAGCCCTGTTCCAGCGCGGAGATGAACGTCGGGCCGGCGCCCACCGCGACGGGCGTGAACTCATGGACGTTCACGCCGTTCTTGACGGCGAGGTACTTGGTGAGGAAGTCGGTGGAGGAACCGAGACCGGTCACGCCGAGCTTCTTGCCCTTGAAGTCCTTGGGCGAGGTGATGTCGCCGGCCGCCTTGTTGGAGACGACCTCCACCTCGCCGGGCGCGTGCGAGAACTGCACGACGGACTCGACGGACTTGCCCTTCACCTGGAGGTCGAGCGTGTGGTCGTAGAAGCCGACCGTCCCCTGGACCTGGCCGGCGACGAGCGCGGTCTCGGCCTGGACTCCGGCGGGCTCGCTCAGGAGCTGCACGTTCAGTCCCTCGGCGTCGAAGTAGCCGAGCCGCTGGGTGAGCATCGCGGGCAGGTAGATGACCTTGTCCAGGCCACCGACCATGATCTTGACCTTCTCCCCCTTGCCCTTGCCGCCGCCTCCGCTGCCGCTGTCGGCGGTCGTGCTGGCCGCTTCGTTGGCGCAGGCGGTGAGCGAGGAGAGGGCGAGCAGGCCGGCGGCGGAGAGCGCCGCGAGTCTGACGGTCTTGCGCATGGCGGTTCACGTCCTTGTGAGAATGCGGTGCGGGGAACGGGGGGTGGCTCTTGGGGGGCGTCAGTGCTCGGAGTCGGCCGGCTTCCAGCGGAAGATGCGCCGTTCCGCGAAGGTCAGCAGCCCTTCGGCGACGAGCGCGACGACGGCGAGGATGACCATCGCGGCGTACACACCGGCCGAGTTGAAGGTGCCCTGCGACTGTGCGACGAGTAGGCCGATGCCCTTGGTGGCGCCGATGTACTCGCCGACGATGGCGCCGATCAGGGCGAAGCCGAAGCTGACGTGGAGGCTGGTGAAGATCCACGAGGTGGCCGACGGGATGACGACCTGAAGGGTCACCCTGCGGTCGCTGGCGCCCAGGATGCGGGCGTTGGCGACCAGGTTGCGGTCGACCTCACGAGCGCCCTGGAAGGCGTTGAAGAAAACCGGGAAGAACACGAGCACCACGGCGGACGCGACCTTGGAGGCGGGGCCGAGACCGAACCAGATCACGAAGATCGGGGCGAGCACGATCCTCGGTATGGAGTTGAGCACCTTGATGTATGGACCAAGGACATCGGCGAGGAAGGCAATCCGCCCGAGGGCGATACCGAGGACGACACCGGCGACGACACCGATGACCCAGCCCAGCAGCGCCTCGTACAGCGTGTACCAGATCTGCTCGCCCAGTGAGCCGAGCGCCGTGCCGTGGGTGACCCAGGTGTAGATCTGGTCCCAGATCTTCGACGGCATCGAGAAGTTGAACGGATCGATGACCTTCGCGCGCGACAGCGACTCCCACAGGCCGAGCACGGCGACCAGCAGCAGCGCCCGGCCGCCCATGACGACGGCTTTGCGTCTGCGGGCCGCTCTGGCCCGGCTCTGTGTGCGGTCCGTGGTCTTGCCCGTGCCGGCGACGGGGGCGCTGAGGACGTCATGCGACATGAGCGGCACCCCTCTCGCGGGTGATGCGGACCTCTTCGCCGAGGGACTCCCAGATCTCGCGGTAGATCTCGATGAACCGCGGTTCCAGGCGCACCGACTCGACCTTGCGCGGCCGGGGCAGGTCGATGTCGAAGACGTGCTTCACAGTGGCGGGCCCCGCGGTCATCACGACGACCTTGTCGGCCAGCGCGATGGACTCCTCCAGGTCGTGGGTGACGAAGACGACCGAGGCGCCCGTGCCCTCCCACAGCTCCAGGAGTTCGTCCGACATCAGTGCCCGGGTCTGCACGTCGAGCGCGGAGAACGGCTCGTCCATGAGCAGGATCTCGGGGTCGTTGACGAAGGTCGCGGCGAGCGCGACGCGCTTGCGCTGGCCGCCGGAGAGCTGGTGCGGGTAGCGGTCCTCGAAGGCGGCGAGACCGACCCGGGCCAGCCACTCGCGGGCCTTCTCCTTGGCCTCCGCCTTCGGTACGCCGCGAAAGCGCGGGCCCGCCATGACGTTGGACAGGACCGTCCGCCAGGGGAAGGTCGCGTCCTGCTGGAAGACGAAGCCGACCTTGTCGCCGACGCCGGAGACCGGCTCCCCGGCCACCAGCACATCGCCCTCGGTGGGCTCCTCCAGGCCGCTGACCAGGGTCAGCGTGGTGGACTTGCCACAGCCGGTCGGTCCGACCACGGCGACGAACTCACCGCGCCCGATGGTGAGGTCCAGACCCCGGACAGCCGTGTGCAGACCCCCTGACGGGGTCCTGAAGATCTTGCTCGCGCCCCGCAGCTCGATGGCGGGGCTGGTGTCTGCGCTCATGGCCGGGACCGTAGATGTGGCCCCTGCCACAGCAGCAGTCTTCTGAGCGCAAGCCGTTCTTTTGCTCGCAGGAGCCTTTTGTGCTCGTTTTGCTCACGCTACAACTGCGGAGCCGAAACACGGGCTTAACGCCCGCCTGGCCTTGAGGAAATGAGGCCCCATGATTGACGTCCTGGTGGTGGACGACGACTTCCGTGTCGCCGAGATCAACGCCAAGTACGTGGGAAAGGTTCCCGGCTTCCGGGTGGCCGCCCGCGCGCACAATGCCGCCCAGGCCCTGGCCGCCGTGGAACGCGGAGCCATCGACCTGGTGCTGCTCGACCACTACCTGCCCGACCAGACGGGGCTTGAACTGGTCCACCGGATGCGCGAAGAGGGCCATGGCACCGACGTCATCATGATCACCGCGGCCAGTGACGTCACGACCGTGCAGAAGGCGATGCGCCTGGGCGCGCTGCACTATCTGGTCAAGCCGTTCACGTTCACCGCGCTGCGCACCCGCCTGGACTCGTACGCGGCCCTGCGCCGCACCGTCGACCGGGTCGGCGGGCGAGGTCTGACGGGCCAGGAGCAGGTCGACCGGATCTTCGGCGCGCTGCGCACCGCGCCCGCGCCGAGCTCGCCCGGCCTGCCGAGCGGCCACTCGGAGCCCACCACCGACCTCATCTGCGGTGTGCTGCACCGCGCCGACCATCCGCTGTCCGCGCACGAGGTGGCCGCCGAGACGGGCCTGAGCCGCTCCACGGCGCAACGCTATCTGCGCCATCTGGAACAGGCGGGCCGGTTGCATCTGTCCCTGAAGTACGGCGACACGGGACGCCCCGAGCACCGGTACGCCTGGGTGGCACCCTGACGGCGCTCGCCCGCGCCACCCGGACGCGGAGCAGCCCGCCGTTCCTACACGGCTCCCGCCCCGGTCAGCGACCGCACCTCGGTCTCCGCGTGCCTGGCCTCGTCCGGGACCTCGTCCGAGGTGACGGTGCCCAGCCAGCCCGCGAGGAAGCCCAGCGGGATGGAGACGATGCCGGGGTTCTCCAGCGGAAAGTACTGGAAGTCGACGGCCGGGAACAGCGACCCGGGACTGCCCGACACCACCGGGGACAGCACGACCAGCCCCAACGCCGGAACCAGCCCGCCGTATACGGCCCACACCGCGCCGCGCGTCGTGAAGCCGCGCCAGAAGAGCGAGTACAGCAGCACCGGCAGGTTCGCGGACGCGGCCACGGCGAAGGCGAGGCCCACCAGGAAGGCCACGTTGAGATCGCGGGCCAGCAGGCCGAGCGCGATGGCGATCACCCCGATGCCGACCGCCGCGACCCGCGCCACGGTCACTTCGCTGCGCGCCGGGCCGCGCCCCCTCCGCAGCGAGGCGTACAGGTCGTGGGCCACGGACGCCGAGGAGGCCAGCGTGATCCCGGCGACCACCGCGAGGATCGTGGCGAAGGCGACGGCCGCCACGATCGCGAACAGCACCGCCCCGCCGGTGGAGTCCGCTCCGCCGCCCAGGTCGAGGGCGAGCAGCGGAACCGCCGTGTTCCCCGCCGCGTTCGAGTCGCGCACGGCCTCCGGTCCGACGATCGCGGCCGCCCCGAAGCCGAGGACGAGCGTCATCAGATAGAAGCCGCCGATCAGCCCGATCGACCACACCACCGAGCGGCGGGCCGCCCGCGCGGTCGGCACCGTGTAGAAGCGGGACAGGATGTGCGGCAGTCCGGCCGTGCCCAGGACCAGTGCGAGCCCCAGGCTGATGAAGTCGAACCGGGCGGTCCAGTCCCCGCCGTACTTCAGTCCAGGCGCCAGGAACGCGTCCCCGTGCCCGCTGCGCTCCGCGGCGGTGAGCAGCAGCCGGTCGAGATCGCCGTGGAAACGCAGCAGCACCAGCACGGTCAGCGCGATGGTCCCACCGAGCAGCAGGACCGCCTTCACGATCTGGATCCAGGTCGTGGCCCGCATCCCTCCCAGCGACACATAGACCACCATGAGCGCTCCGACGCCGATCACCGTCCACGCCTGCGCGGCGGCACCCGTCCGTCCGAGCAGCAGCGCCACCAGGCTGCCCGCCCCCACCATCTGCGCCACCAGATACAGAACGGAGACGGTGACCGATGAGGTTCCCGCGGCGATCCGCACGGGGCGCTCGTTCATCCGCGCTGCCACGACGTCGGCCAGCGTGAACCGCCCGCAGTTGCGGACCAGTTCGGCGACCAGGAACAGCACCACCAGCCAGGCGACGAGGAAGCCCACCGCATACAGGAGCCCGTCGTAGCCGAACAGCGCGATGAGCCCCGTGACACCCAGGAACGACGCGGCCGACATGTAGTCCCCCGCGATGGCAAAACCGTTCTCCATCGGGGAGAAGAGCCGCCCGCCGGCGTAGAACTCCTCCGGGGATCCGTGCCGCCTGCGGCTCACCCACGTCGTGATCCCCAGCGTGACGGCCACGAAGGCGCTGAACAGCACGAACGCCAGCGTCTGATGCTGTCCCGTCACGATGCACCGCCCTGCGCGCTGCGCGCCAACTCCTGTGTGTCCCACCGCAGTTCCAGCGCCGCCCGGTCCCTGCGCAGCCGCGCGTGCCGGGCATAGGCCCAGGTGAGCAGGAAGGTGGTCAGAAACTGTCCCAGTCCGGCGAGCATGGCCACGTTCAGCGCGCCGGCCACGGGCCTGGCCATGAGACCGGGCGCGGTCGTCGCGACGATCACATAGCCCACGTACCAGGCGAAGAAGACCGCGACTCCCGGCACCACGAACCTGCGGTACCTGCTGCGCACTTCCTGGAAAGCCGCGCTGCGCTGCACCTCCAGGTAGATGTCACGGGTGCGAACAGCAGCCGTCTCCCTCGCCTCCCGCGCCGCCGGCACGGAGGGCGCGGGCGCGCCCATGCCGTCCGACTCCCCCCAGCCGGAGGCGAGCGCGTCGTACCAGGGATCGTCGTACCTCACCTCACGAGACGTCATGTCTGCCGCTTCGTGGTGCCCGGCCGAACTCTCTGGACCGCCCCTGTCCCCGCCGGGACGACCGTTGCTTGGCTGCATGCCCAAGGATGGACAGAACGGGAAGATCCCTGACTCTTCTTCCCTCCGCTCTTCACCCCATCAGGTGACTCAGTCCGCTGATGGCCGCACCAGCCCCTTCCCGTAGGCGTAACGCACCGCCTGAGCACGGTCCTTGACCCCGGTCTTGGCGAAGAGGTTGTTGATGTGGGTCTTCACCGTGGCGGTGGAGACATGCAGCCTGCGGGCGATCTCCTGGTTGCTCAGCCCCTCCGCGATCAGCACCAGCACCTCGGTCTCCCGCGCGGTCAGCCCGTCGGGCGGTTCGGAGCGCGCCGGCTGCGGTTCCGGCTGCGACAGCCGCTCCAGCAACCGCCGTTGAACACCGGGCGAAAGACCCGCGTCCCCGGACAGCACGCTCTCCACCGCGCGCACGATCTCGTCGCCGCCCGCGTCCTTGGTGAGATAGCCCCGTGCTCCCGCGCGCAGCGCCGGGAACAGCGACTCGTCGTCGGCGAAGGTGGTGAGCACCACGACCTGGGTCCCCGGGTGTTCCGCGCGGATACGGCGGGTGGCCTCGACCCCGTCGCAACGCGGCATCCGCAGATCCATCAGCACCACGTCCGGCGCGAGTTCTGCGACCAGCTTGACCGCCTCCTCCCCGTCGCCCGCCGCGCCTACGACCTCGATGCCGGGCAGGAGTCCGAGCAGCATCACAATGCCTTCGCGGACGACGGTCTGGTCATCGGCCACGACCACCCGCGCGGGCTTCCTCTCTGCCCCCTCCGTCATACCGGCACCTTCAACGTCACCGCGAACCCCTCCTTGTCCGGCCCGGCCTCCAGCGAGCCACCCAGCAGTTCGGCGCGCTCCCGCATACCCAGCAGACCGTACCCGCCGCCGGCCTCGGCGAGTTCGCCCGGCGTACCGCCCGAGTCCCTGACGTCCAGCCTGACCTCGTGCTCGCCGTACTCCAGCAACACACGGATCGTGGCTCCGTGCGCGTGCTTGCGGACGTTCGTCAGTGCCTCCTGCGCGACCCGGCGCACGGCCTGTGCCGCTTCGACGGGCACCGGTCTGCGATCGCCCGTGACGGTGACCTCGGCCCCGTCGCTCACCTTGACCAGATCGCTCAGGAAGTCCTCCAGCGGGGTCATCTCGCCACGCAGCGCGGACAGCGCCTGCCGGGTCTCCGCAAGTCCCTCCCGGGCCATGCCGCGCGCCGCCACCACCCGTTCGAGGATCCGCTCCCGGTCCGCGTCCCGTTCGATCAGCAGCCGGGCCGCCTCCAGGTGCACCAGCTGGGCCGAGAGACTGTGCGCGAGGACGTCGTGGATCTCCCGGGCGATCCTGGCCCGCTCCGCGAGCGCCGCCGACTCCGCCTCGGCGGCCCGGGCGGCACGCTCCTGGGCGAGCAGGCGCTGGGCGCCGCCGCGTGCCTCGGCGTCCAGACGCATGACGTATCCCGCCAGTGCCATGCCCGTCACGATGGCGGCGGTGGTCAGCCAGACATCGTTGTTGATCACGGAGAACGCGGCGAGGGCGGCCGCGGCCACGGGCAGCCCCGCTGCGAGCGGAAGCCGCTCCAGCGCGCCGATGGCACAGCCGCACCACACGACGAGCGCCGGACCCTGGAACCCCGTCGCCTGAGCGAGCGCGGCCACGCCCAGAAGGAGAACGATCAGCACCAGGGACGGCCACAGCCGGTGGTCGAAGGTGGTGCGGTAGAAGCCCCAGGACAGGGCCGCGGTCAGGAGAATCCCGCCCACCGCCGCTGCCGTGCCCCAGCCATGGACATGATTGGCGTCAAAGGCTCCCCACGCCAGCACACCGATCGCCACCACCCGCACCGACCAGGCGAGCAGGCGTCTCGGCCGGGTGATCCCCTCACGGCCCAGTGCTTCCCGTGAGGGCCAGCGCGTCCAGGCGTTCTGCGTCACACGCCCTCCTTCCACGCCGACCGGCGCATGGCGTCACCGTACGCCGCGCCGCGCCCGGTCGCCGCGGTGAGGGACCGCGCACGCCGGATCAGGATTCCGGAGCGGACGGCAAGTGTGCCGGCCAAGGCGAGGAGCAGGGCCGAGCTGTCCTGATGGATGCCCAGCACCGCGCCGAGACCGAAGAGGCCGACGCGCAGCGCTATGCCGGCCACCCAGACGGCCACGCTCGCCTTGGTGCTCTTCGTCCACACGACGCCGTCCGACTCGGTCCACATCCGTGTCGTCCAGGCCCAGCCGACGCCCATCGCCAGGCCTATGAGCATTTCGGTGCCGAGCAGCGCGATGGACTCGGTGCGGTGGTGGGCGTCGACGATGCCGGGCTCGCGCAGCGCGACGACCGCCAGGATGACGGGCAGGACCCACCAGCGCCGGTCGGTGTCGATCGCGCGGGCGCGGAACTGCCGTACCAGCACCAGCGCGACCACGGCCGCGATCACCAACGCGTTGACCAGCCCGGACATCAAAGCCTCCGTGAGCGGAAGGGGATGTCGACTGCGGGTGCTGCCGACGCCTACGACGCTACGGAAATGCGCAGGTCAGCGAATCGGAGCCGGGGTGGATCACGGGTGGATCCGCGGGGCGGGCCGATCTCCACCCGCGGGTGGAGAACCGGACCCTGTGCCCCGCCCGGGTCACTCGGCCGGGCAGGCGGAGACGCGGGGTGCGGGAGACGTGCGGTACGGGAGACGCGGGGTGCGGCCGTCGCCACGGCCGCCCGGGACGGCCCGGTCCGATGAGACGGCGGCGGCCGCGTGCGGGCACCTGCCACAGGCACAGGCACAGGCACGGGCACAGGCGGCTGTGACGGTCCGGTCCGGTGACGCGGTGAGCCGGTGTGCGGGTACCAGCGACCGTGCCGGTGCCCGACCGTGAACCTGCCCGGACCAGGTGTCCCGGCCCGCGGCGCGGCGATCCGGCGGGGACCACGGGTCCACTGTGCCGGCACACGGGAAGGGCGGGTGCGGCCGGCGTCAGCGTTGTACCGGGCCGAGGCCCGGCCCGTGCCGACCGCTGCCTGGTCCGCCGCGGCCCCGGCAAGGGCCGCGGCGCGGTCGCTAGGCGTCGATCCGCGAGCGGTCCAGGGTGGCCGCCGAGCTGGAGATGAACTCCTTGCGGGGGGCGACTTCGTTGCCCATGAGCAGATCGAAGACCTGCTCGGCGGCGTCCAGGTCGGACAGGTTGATCCGGCGCAGGGTGCGGTGGCGCGGGTCCATCGTCGTCTCGGCCAGCTGGTCGGCGTCCATCTCGCCCAGACCCTTGTAGCGCTGGATGGAGTCCTTGTACCGCACGCCCTTGCTCTGGAACTCCATGAGCTTGTCGCGCAGCTCACGGTCCGAGTAGGTGTAGACGTACTTGTCCTGGCCCTTCTTCGGCTGGACCAGCTCGATGCGGTGCAGCGGCGGCACCGCCGCGAACACCCGGCCGGCCTCGACCATGGGCCGCATGTACCGCTGGAACAGCGTCAGCAGCAGGCAGCGGATGTGGGAGCCGTCGACGTCAGCGTCCGTCATCATGATGATCTTGCCGTAGCGGGCCGCGTCGAGATCGAAGGTCCGGCCCGACCCCGCTCCTATGACCTGGATGATCGCACCGCACTCGGCGTTCTTCAGCATGTCGGTCACGGACGACTTCTGGACGTTGAGGATCTTTCCGCGGATCGGGAGCAGCGCCTGGAACTCGGAGTTCCGGGCGAGCTTCGCGGTGCCGAGCGCGGAGTCCCCCTCGACGATGAACAGCTCGCTGCGCTCCACGTCGTCGCTGCGGCAGTCGGCGAGCTTGGCGGGCAGGGACGAGGACTCCAGGGCCGTCTTGCGACGCTGTGCGTCCTTGTGCTGACGGGCCGCGATGCGCGTACGGGCAGCGGCGACCGCCTTCTCCAGGACCACCCGGGCCTGCGCGGCGGCGTCCCGCTTCGTGGAGGTCAGGAACGCCTTGAGTTCCTTGGAGACCACGTTGTTCACGATGCGGCGGGCCGCGGACGTGCCGAGAACCTCCTTGGTCTGGCCCTCGAACTGCGGCTCGGCCAGGCGCACGGTGACGACTGTGGTCAGCCCCTCCAGGGCGTCGTCCTTGACGACATCGTCCTCGGCGACGCGCAGCAGCTTCTTGGCGCGCAGCACCTCGTTCAGCGTCTTGGTGACGGCCTGCTCGAAGCCGGCGACATGGGTGCCGCCCTTGGGGGTGGCGATGATGTTGACGAACGACCTCAGGGTCGTGTCATAGCCGGTCCCCCAGCGCAGTGCGACGTCCACGCCCAGCTCGCGGGTGACCTCCGTCGGGGTCATCTGGCCGTGCTCGTCCAGCACGGGCACGGTCTCCTTGAAGGTGCCCTGACCGGAGAAGCGGAGGATGTCACAGACCGGCTTGTCGGTGGCCAGGTACTCGCAGAACTCGCTGATGCCGCCGTCGAAGCGGAAGGACTCCTCGCCCTTGCTGCCGCCCTCGCCGAGACCGAATTCGTCGCGCACGACGATGGTCAGGCCGGGCACCAGGAAGGCGGTCTGCCGGGCCCGCTGGTGCAGGGTCTCCAGGGCGAGCTTGGCGTCCTTGAGGAAGATCTGCCGGTCGGCCCAGTACCGCACGCGCGTGCCATTGCGGGTCTTGGGGATCTTCTTCGTCTTGCGCAGGCCGCTCTTGGCCTCGAACTTGGCACTCGGGCCGTTCGCCGCGAAGGCGCCCGGGACGCCGCGCCGGAAGCTGATCGCGTGGGTGTGGCCGCCGCGGTCCACCTCGACGTCGAGGCGGGCGGACAGCGCGTTGACGACGGACGCGCCGACGCCGTGCAGACCGCCGGAGGCCGCGTACGAGCCGCCGCCGAACTTGCCGCCGGCGTGCAGCTTGGTCATGACGACCTCGACGCCGGACAGACCGGTCTTGGGCTCGACGTCCACGGGGATGCCGCGGCCGTTGTCCCGCACCTCCACGGAGCCGTCGTCGTGGAGGATCACCTCGATGTGGTCGCAGTACCCGCCGAGGGCTTCGTCCACGGCGTTGTCGATGATCTCCCACAGGCAGTGCATCAGACCGCGGCTGTCGGTCGAGCCGATGTACATACCGGGACGCTTGCGTACGGCCTCAAGACCTTCGAGGACGAGCAGGTGCCGCGCGGTGTAGTTGGAGCCGTCCCGGTCTGCTCCTGCCAGCAGCGCAGTGGACGGCACGGACGTGTCGGCGGTCACGCGGTTCGCTCCTCGCTGAATTTCAGGTGAGCCCTTTTGGGTAAGGGCGCGGCTTCGGTCGCCGCCAAGAGGGTACCGAGGCCTGGTAGAGCCGTTGTAACGCCACCCTCGTCTGAACTCACACTAGTCCACAGTCGTATGGGTGTTCGATCCCTCCATGGAGTGAAGTACATATCACGTTCCCTTCGAGGCATGAACCATTTAGGCTCCGGGCACGTCCTCATTCACAACCGGCAAGCCAGCCGGGGGGACCGAAACCCGATAGACAGCGCGAACCCGTAAGACACATAGACACGCAATACGGCACATTCGCCGCCAACCGGCAGCAGACAGCCGCCCCGGAGAGATTTTTTCGAGGAAGAGCCACGAGCGGGAACGTTTTCGGGCTGGTTGGATGTTGACCCTGGTACGACAGCTCGTCGAGCTAGAGAAGAGGCGACGTGACTACTGTTCTGACCCCCGCGAGCCCGCTGACGGCCGCCGATCGCTGCGACCGCTGCGGCGCCCAGGCATACCTGCGCGTCGTCCTGCTGAGCGGCGGAGAACTGCTCTTCTGCGCCCACCATGGCCGCAAGTTCGAGCCGGAACTCAAGAAGATCGCCGCTGAGATACAGGACGAGACGGAGCGGCTGACGTCGGTTCCGGCATCCGCCACCGAAGAAGAGCGCTGAGGTCTCGCATCCACGACGAGCCAGTCCCGGCACGAGCCGGTGAACGGGCGGCCGCTCCTCTTGGAGCGGCCGCCCGTCGTCGTGTCCCTCAGCAACCGGTCCAGGGCCTCAGACGCCCTGGCGCGGCGTCTTCGCGCCGGCGCCGCTCGCGCCCGTCCTGACGACTTCGGAGACCCGGGTGTAGACACCGGGGCTCCCTGCCCGCCCGCAGCCGCTCCCCCACGACACGAGTCCGATGAGCCGCCCCTCGGCGACCAGCGGCCCCCCGCTGTCGCCCTGGCAGGCGTCGGGGCCGCCCTGGGTCTCTCCGGCGCACAGCATGGATTGGGCGCGGTACGCTCCGTCGGCACCGCCGGGATAGGCTCGCTCGCACTGGGTGTCCGGCAGCACGAGCACGCGTGCCGCCCGCAGCTGCCGCGGGTAGTCCCCGGCGCCGGTCGTATCGCCCCAGCCGTACACCGTGGCGCTCGTGCCCGGCGTGTAGGCCGGGTCGCCGGCTGCCGCCATGCCGATGACGTCGTTCTGGGGCAGGGACGCGGTGAGGGTGAGCACAGCGAAATCGCCGGCGTTGGTCGCCGCGTCGTAGCGCGGATTGATACGGACCTCGCGTACGGCGATCTCCTTCCCCTCAGTCGACAGGAGATCGGTACGACCCGCGATGACCTTGAGGTCGCGCGCCTCGTTCGGGCGCGTCCCGAGGACGTCCTCGGTCACGCAGTGGGCCGCGGTCAGCACGGTGGTCCGGCCGATCGCCACGCCACCGCAGAACTGTCCCGCCCGCGTACCCCCGAACCGGTCACGGCTGGACAGCGCGACCGTCCAGGGGCTCTGGGAGACATCGACGGGAAAGCCGCCGACGACAACGCTGCCGGCGGCCCCGGGGGCCGCGGCAGTCAGCGGTATGGCGGTCGCTGCAGCCGCCAGGACCAGCGGCCGGATCAGTGCTCGCGCGATAGGGCGTCGCATGCACGCTCCTCACTCTGAGTGCCTATGAGACACCCAGAGTCATGCAGGGCACGGCAACCCGCAGCACGAAGGCCCGGCGCCCCACTGCGGGGGACCAGGCCTTCGACGTCGTAGCAGGGCGATCAGACCTTGATCGGTCGCGACCCGGCCTCGCACGACCGGATGCCGGTCGAGACCGATCGGCGCGGTCGCGGGACTAGTCGAGGTAGTCGCGCAGGACCTGCGAACGCGAGGGGTGGCGCAGCTTCGACATCGTCTTGGACTCGATCTGGCGGATGCGTTCACGCGTCACGCCGTACACCTTGCCGATCTCGTCGAGGGTCTTCGGCTGACCGTCGGTGAGACCGAAGCGCATCGAGACGACCCCCGCCTCGCGCTCGGACAGGGTGTCGAGGACGGAGTGCAGCTGCTCCTGCAGGAGCGTGAAGCTGACCGCGTCGGCCGGAACGACGGCCTCGGAGTCCTCGATGAGGTCGCCGAACTCGCTGTCGCCGTCCTCGCCCAGCGGGGTGTGCAGCGAGATGGGCTCGCGGCCGTACTTCTGGACCTCGATGACCTTCTCGGGGGTCATGTCGAGTTCCTTGGCCAGTTCCTCCGGGGTGGGCTCGCGGCCCAGGTCCTGGAGCATCTGACGCTGCACGCGCGCGAGCTTGTTGATGACCTCGACCATGTGCACCGGGATGCGGATGGTGCGGGCCTGGTCGGCCATGGCGCGGGTGATCGCCTGCCGGATCCACCAGGTGGCGTACGTGGAGAACTTGTAGCCCTTGGTGTAGTCGAACTTCTCGACCGCGCGGATCAGGCCCAGGTTGCCTTCCTGGATGAGGTCCAGGAACAGCATGCCGCGGCCGGTGTAGCGCTTGGCCAGGGAGACCACCAGACGGAGGTTGGCCTCCAGGAGGTGGTTCTTGGCGCGGCGGCCGTCCTCGGCGATGATCTCCAGCTCGCGCTTGAGCTTGGGGGCCAGCTTGTCGGCGTTGGCCAGTTTGTCCTCGGCGAACAGGCCCGCCTCGATGCGCTTGGCCAGCTCGACCTCCTGCTCGGCGTTGAGCAGGGGGACCTTGCCGATCTGCTTGAGGTAGTCCTTGACCGGGTCGGCGGTGGCGCCGGCTGCGGCGACCTGCTGCGCGGGCGCGTCGTCCTCGTCCTCGTCGGACAGGACGAAGCCGGCACTCTCCGCGCCTTCGGGCTCCTCCGTCGCGCCCTTGGCGTCTTCGAGCACCTCTTCTTCGAGCAGCTCGACGTCGTCCTTCTTGGCGGTGGTCTTCTTGGCCGCCGTCTTCTTGGCCACGGCCTTCTTGGCGACCGTTTTCTTGGCGGTCGCCTTCTTGGCTGCTGCCTTCTTCGCGGGCGCGACTTCCTCGGCCGGGTCGACGCCGACGGGCTCGGCCGGCACGGCCGGTGCGGGCGTGGCGGCGGTGGCCTTCCTGGTGGTCACCGGCTTCGCCGCGACCGTCTTGGTGGCGGTGCGCTTGGCCGGACTCTTCGCTGCGACGCTCTTTCGGGTGCGCTTGGGCTCCGCGGCACTGACCATCAGCGTCACACCCTCTTCCTCGAGGATCTGGTTGAGGCTGCGCAGTACGTTCTTCCACTGAGTGGCCGGAATCTGGTCAGCTTCGAAGGCCCGACGCACGTCGTCGCCGGCGATCTGCCCCTCAGCCTTTCCCCGCTCAATGAGCGCCATGACAGAGACGGACTCGGCGATCTCCGGCGGGAGCGTACGGGATGTGCTGGCCGACACGAACAACCTCTCGGAACGTTGGAAAACGGCTTCCGGCCCCGTCCACGGCGGACAGGAGCCGACCACCGGCCTGGGGATGGGCCGACGGCGCGGGCGGGTGCCGGGAGAGGCACAGCGCCTTGCATGGCGTCCGTATTCCCTCCGCGGCTGTCACCTCTTAGGTCATCGCGCTGATCCCCCGAGCGTTACGCCCAATCTTCGTGGCCCGAGTCACACCCCGTAAGTGCCCAAAAACGGTCAGATACGGTCAGACGTGGTTGTCGGCGGTATCGGCCGGCGCCGCCGCCATCGGGCCGCATCACCCTGTCGCCGAGCCCCACCGAACCCCTCCGGACCGAGGAGGGCCCGGAGGGGTCCGGCGGGGTCCGGCGAGCGACGGCTCCCGGGCCCGGCACAGCCCTCACAGGGCGGTGCGCCTGCGACCGCAGCGCCCGCGGTCCGCGGTCAGTGCTCGCGCGGCGCGGGCACCACACGCTCCACCTCGGGGTGGACGGTGAGCAGTTGACGCATCGCTGCCTCGGCCGCGGCGCCGTCACCGGTGCCGAGCGCGTCGACGATGCGCGCGTGCTGGGCCAGGGAAGCGTCGTTCGGCCGGTCACAGCCGGTGACCGGGCCGCCGGAGACCTGGAGCGCGGCCGACACGATGCCCGACAGGTGCTCCAGCATGCGATTGCCCGCGATCTGGATGAGCAGGCTGTGGAACTCGGCGTCGGCACGGGAGAAGGTGAGGGCGTCACCCTGCGCCATGGAGTGGCTCATGATCTCCACCATGTCCGAAAGGCGCTGCTGGACGTCCTCACGGCCGTGCCCCGCGGCGAGGCGCGCGGCGAGCGGCTCGATCGTCCAGCGCAGCTCACTCAGTTCGCGGCGCTGGTCGTCGCGCTGCGGCCCGAACGCGCGCCATTCGATGATGTCCGGGTCCAGAAGGTTCCAGTCACTGACGGGACGCACACGCGTGCCGACGTTCGGGCGGGCGCTGACCAGGCCCTTGGCCTCCAGGACACGGAGGGATTCGCGGACGACGGTACGGGACACCTCGAAGCGTTGGCCGATCTCCTCGGGTACGAGCGGGCGGTCCGCGCCCAGGTCACCCGAAACGATCATCTGGCCCAACTGCTGGACGAGTTGGCCGTGCAGGCCGCGCCCGCGGCTGCCCGCGGCGCGCCGTCCCACCCGGCCCAGGTCATGGTCCGCGCCCTCCCAGGCGGGCGTTCCGAGCCGGTCGGCGGCGGGGCCCTCGGCGTAGGGGTAGCGGTCGAGTTCGCCCGGTCCGACCAGACCTGAGTCGGTGGAGCGGGCGGCGGTCATCATGGTGTGCGCAAGGGTACTCACGGATCCTTTGTCGGCGCTGTCTCCAACTGCCTTGAGGTCTTTGGTGAAAAGCACACGAAAGGGTGATCGCTCACCCCGTCGCAATTGACGCCTTATCGGAAAGAAATGGGCGCGCTCCGGGGGAGTTGTGCACACAGCCGGATCGGAAGCGCGCGGACGGTCGTCATCTGACCCTGCTGCGCAGCGTCGTGAGCAGATACGCACAGAGCAGGGCGGTCAGCGACAACGTCAGCGCGCCGCCCACGGGTTGGACGAGTACCCGGGCCACCACGGCCAGGTACCGCTCTCCCCCGAAGGGCCACTGGAGCAGGAAGACCTCCCGCATCCGGACCGGGAGTCCCGCCGCGGTCCGCACGGCCGGGCCGCCCACCATCTTCTGTACGACGGGGACGACCACGACCGGTACGGCCAGCACCGCGGCGAGCCCGGCCGTCGTGGACCGGAAGACGCCGGCCGCCAGCACCCCGGCCCAGGCGCACCCGACCACAAGACCGAACCAACTCGCACTCAACGCAAGCCAGTCAGCGGGAACTTTCGCGAGCTCCCGCCCGTAGACGACATAGAGGACTTCGGCGTCGCAGCCCACGGTGAGGAAGGCCAGCATCAGCGCCGTGGCCCCGGAGACGAGCAGTTTCGCGGTGAGCAGGCCCAGCCGGCGGGGCACCGAACCGCGGTCCGCCGCCAGGGCGGGGTGGCGGAACTCGTCCCCGAAGGCCAGCGCGCCGAGCAGTCCCGCTCCGAGCGCCGCGGGCGGCAGCGGCGCCTCCCGGGGCCATGCGGCGAACAGGCGCGCCTGCGGGGTGTGACCGATGCGGGCGAGCAGAACGGCAGTGACCGCGGAGACGACGAGCACGACACCGCAGGTGAGGAAGCCCGTGCCGATCCCGGTGGCGCGGCGCAGTTCGTAGCGCAGGGGGTGGAGGGGGCTGGGGGTGGAGCGGACGGAGATGGGGGGAGGGAGGGGGGACAGGGCGCCGGGGCTGAGCGATCCGGTGCCGCGACGCGAAGGTCCGGCCCCGGGTCGAGCGGTGGGTACGCGGCCGGTGGCCGGCCCCGTGGGACCGGCTGAGGTCGGTGTGGCCTCCGGGGTCTGAGCGGGTGATGGGGTCGGGGGCTCGGCACCTGGAGTGGGTGCGGCCGGTTCCGGGCCGCCGGTCGTGTGGGCGTCGGATTCCAGGGGGTGGCCGTCGGCGGGGGCCGGTGCGTCCTCGGCGGGAGGCGTGCCGGGCAGGTCGGGGGAGGTCGCCGCCGAGGGCGCGCCCACGGCGAGTGGAACCTCAGGATCGTCCGGGGCCTCCGTCACCAGGGGTGATTCATGATCCGCCCGCTGTCGTCTCAGGACGGACAGACCACGGCCCGGTCGCAGTCGGACTCCTTCCGGACTCCCTTGGCTCTGTTCTTGTCCGCCGGCCGGTGTTTCGTGCGCGGGCTTCGGCCAACCCGGCAGCTCCGGCCCGTCGACCGGGCGCTCCCCGTCATGCGGGCGGGTTCCCGCGCCCGGTCCCATGTCGCCCACCTCGTCCGCGAGTCGGTGGACGAGGATGCCGTGCCGGAAGGCGACGTCGCCGATGTCCGCGGTGGTACTGCCGTACACAGAAAGACGGTTGCCCTCTTCCCGAACGATCTCGACGGACCGCCGGTCGGTGCGGGCCTCCTTGGCGAGCAGGGCGGCCAGGCGGGCGGCGTGCGGGGTACGGACCGCCACACGGGCACGCAGCCGTGTGCGGGCGAACTCGACGGCCTCCTGGTCGGCGACGAGTCTGCCCTTTTCCAGGGTGACGACCCGGTCCGCGTTGCGTGCCGCCTCCTTGGGGTCGGCGGTGGTGAACAGGACCGTGCCGCCCTGGGCCGCATGCACCCTGAGCATGCCGTGCAGCCAACGGGCTTCACGGGCGGACAGTCCCTCCACGGGGGCGTCCAGCACCAGGGTGTGCGGATCGGGCAGCAGGACGCAGGCCAGTCCGAGCCGACGGTCCATGCCGCGCGAGAGCGTGCCCAGGCGCTCCTCCCGCAGGCCGACGAGGTCGACGGCTTCCAGAACTTCGTCGGCGCGCCGGGCCGGGACCCCCGCCGCGGCGCACAGCATGCGCAGATGCCCGCGCACCGAGCGCGCCGGATGCCCGGGTACGTCGCCGAGGAGGACGCCCACCTCGCGCGACGGGTGGGCGATCCGGTGCAGCGGGCGCCCTCTGAAGTGGGTGATCCCCCGGCCCTGTTGGAGTTCGAGCATCAGCCTGAGGGCCGTTGTCTTGCCGGCGCGGGGCGCACCCAGGAGTGCCGTGACACGGCCCGCGTGCGCCTCGAAGGAGACATCGTTGACGGCGGGCGGGTGCGCCTTACGGGGGTTGCTGGTCAGTCCGAAGGCCTGGATCACCTGCAGCAAGATAGCGCGCCGAGTCCTTTTTTTCGGGTATCGCCCGCTCTGACCAGTACTGGGGGTCTTCCTCCTGATGCTTGTGCCGGCGGTTCTCCGGTCCGGGCCGGTGCGAGGTGCGGAAAGAGGGGCCTGCGCGCGCCGTCCGGCCCTGTCCGCTCAGACCTCGGGGCGCAGCATCGGAGGGTTGAGCAGCGTGGCACCGCCGGCCCGGAAGAGCTGGGCAGGACGGCCGCCCTGGCGTGTGGTCGTGCCTCCGGTGGGGACGAGGAATCCGGGGGTTCCGGTCACCTTACGGTGGAAGTTGCGTGGGTCGAGGGCCACTCCCCACACCGCTTCGTAGACACGGCGCAGCTCACCGACGGTGAACTCGGGCGTGCAGAACGCGGTCGCCAGGGAGGAGTACTCGATCTTGGAACGGGCCCGTTCCACCCCGTCGGCCAGGATCTGGGCGTGATCGAAGGCGAGCGGTGCCAGGGGTTCGCCGTCGCGGCCGTACCCGCCCTGCTGCAGCAGTTCCTCCACCGGAGCCCAGCGCGCGTTGCTCGCGTCGCCGCCCGCGCGGGGCGCAGGCAGGTCGGGGGCGAGCGCCAGGTGAGCGACGCTGACCACACGCATGCGCGGGTCCCGCTTGGGATCGCCGTACGTCGCGAGCTGTTCGAGGTGGGCACCGTTGTCCTGGGCCGGGGCGGACGGCTCATGGGCGCACAGGCCCGTCTCTTCGGCCAGCTCGCGCGCCGCGGCCTGCGCAAGATCCTCGTCGGCCCTGACGAAGCCGCCGGGCAGTGCCCATCGCCCCTGGAACGGTGCCTCGCCCCTGCGCACCGCCAGCGCGCACAGGGCGTGGCGGCGCACGGTCAGCACGACCAGGTCCACGGTGACGGCGAAGGGCGGGAACGCTGACGGGTCGTAGGGCATGCCGCGATCATAGTCGTCTGCCTGACGATAAACACTCCCTTCGCCGACCCCATCGCGGCCGAGCCGCTCGGATCCGGTGCCGGAAGCGCGAGCGGTTTCCGCTTCTTCGTCCGAATGGCATCGTGCGAGGTCACACTCCCGGTCGCCGGTCGTCAACAGACTTCTCGATCATGGCGGACCCTTGGCGGGCGCCCCATACGGAACACGGTGGTCCGCGGCCTCCTCGGGGCTCTCTCCCAGGGGTACGCGTTGCGCCCGCTCACGAGTCCTCCGCGGCGCCATCGCCACCGGGCCGTGGGCCTGCCGCGGATGCGCGTCCCGCGTCGTTCCTGTCCGCGGCACGCGCACGTGCACCACCCGCGGCCGGCACGCCGGGACGTGTGGAGCCCTCACCCCGGGAAGGGCGCCGGGGGGCGAGCCGCGAACGCCGTCCCTCCGCTCGTACCGGACGGGCGTCTCCGTCGGCGCCTGCCCGGACGCGTACGCGGCGCCGACGGCGCGCTCCGGGCTCCGAGCAGTCCTCACTCGCCGCCGGTGCCGTCTTCTTCCGGCCCGTCGTCTCTGTCGCTTCGGTCCGTGCCTCCGCGCGGTCGGCGCGATCCGCGCGCAGACAGCGACGGACCGCCTCCGGGTCCAGGCCCTCGTTGCATGCCTGGTGCAGCAGACGCGCGAACAGGTAGTCGGGGTCAGCGCCGAGGGCCATGGCCAGCGCTTCCCTGGCCTCCAGGTCGTCGCCGATGGACCAGGCGACCCAGCCCGCGAGAGTGAGCGGCGCGGCGGCGTGTTCGCCATACGGTCCGACGCAGCGGCGGGCCAGGGCGCGCCACAGGCGCAGGGCGGGGCCGGCGTCGTCGCCCTCCATCCATGCGGCGGCCCGGTCACGGGTGGTGCGGTCCTGGAGGCCGAGGATCAACTGCGCGGCTTCGTCGTGGCTGAGCAGTGCGTCGTCGCGTAGGTCGGCCGGGAGTGTGCCGGGCACCGGGGCCGCCGCCGCGAACCTGGTGAGCATGCGCTCGGCGAGGCTCAGTGTTTCCTCCGCCACGTCTGCGCGGGACGCGTCGTCGAGAAGCCGGGGCACCAGGGCGGCGCCCGCCGTGTCCAGGGCGATCTCCTGTTCCAGTGCGGCAGAGGTCTCCGAGGGCAGCAGCCGGGCCCGCAGCTCGCGCAGCGTGCCGCGTACCTGGAGGCCGGCGTAGGTCGCGGCGGCGGCCAGCACGGAGGTGCCGGGCAGGCCCATGGGCGTTCCGTCGTCCGGGCAGCAGCCCACGTTCGGGCAGCAGTACGACCAGAAACGGCCGCCCGAAATACACAGGGCCTCGATGACGGGTACGTCCAGGGCGCCGCATTCGGTGCGCAGCAGTTGGGCGAGCGGCTGAAGGCGTTGCATGACCTCGCGGCCGGTCTCCCCCTTCGCCGGTTCCTGGCAGACGTAGGCGACGATCTGCGCGGGCCGGGATCCCCGGCGTTCGCTGCCTGCCACCAGGCCGTGGGCCAGTTGCCGGGCGGCCGACGCCCAGTCGTCCCTGCTCGCGGGGATGCCGAGCCTTGCCCGGCCGCCGAACCGGCCGCGTCCGTCCCGGTCGTGGAGAGCCACCAGCACGATGCTGTCCTCGGGGCGGTATCCGAGCAGATACGGCAGGGCGTCGGCCAGTTCGGCCGGGGTGCGCAGGGTGACCTGCGCATCGTGGGCGGCGCGGCGGTCGAGTTCCTTTTGTTCCGTGACGTCGCTGTTTTCGGCGGGTCCAGTCGATTCGCTGTGATTCGTCATGTGCCGACGATCTCGCGGATCGTGAAGTTCCGCTTGCGCCTGTGGATAAGTCGAGGCAGGGTCACGACAATCAGCCGGTCGGGCCGTCGTCTGTCCACAGGAGCCGTCCGGCTGTCGCCGGTGTCCTGTTGGATGGGACGCATGGAGCACACGAGCAACACGGATCTGCGTGCACAGGCCGACATCGTCCTCGCCCGGCTGGTCGGGGACGCCACGGGCGCCGCCCGGCTGCGCGAGGACCAGTGGCGGGCGATCGAGGCGCTGGTCGCCGACCGCCGCAGAGCCCTTGTCGTCCAGCGCACGGGATGGGGCAAGTCCGCGGTCTATTTCGTGGCGACCTCGCTGCTGCGTGCCCAAGGCAGCGGCCCCACCGTGATCGTCTCGCCACTCCTCGCGCTGATGCGCAACCAGGTGGATGCCGCTGCCCGGGCCGGCATCCACGCCCGGACCATCAACTCATCCAACACCGAGGAGTGGGACGCGATCCAGACGGAGATCGCGGCGGGCACCGTCGATGTCCTGCTCGTCAGCCCGGAACGCCTGAACAACCCGGACTTCCGCGACCAGGTCCTGCCCAAGCTGGCCGCCGCCACCGGGCTGCTCGTCGTGGACGAGGCCCACTGCATCTCCGACTGGGGCCACGACTTCCGGCCCGACTACCGCCGGCTGCGCACCATGCTCGCCGACCTCCCGCCCGGCGTGCCCGTGCTGGCCACCACCGCCACGGCCAATGCGCGGGTGACCGCCGATGTCGCCGAGCAGCTCGGTACGGGAGGCTCGTCGGACGCGCTGGTCCTGCGCGGCCCGCTGGACCGGGACAGCCTGAGTCTGGGCGTGCTGCGGCTGTCGGACGCCGCGCACCGCATGGCCTGGCTCGCCGACCACCTCGACGATCTTCCGGGTTCGGGCATCGTCTACACGCTGACGGTGGCTGCGGCCGAGGAGGTGACCGCCTTCCTCCGGCAGCGCGGGCACAGCGTCGCCTCGTACACGGGCAAGACGGAGAACGCCGACCGGCAACAGGCCGAGGAGGATCTGCTCGCCAACCGGGTCAAGGCACTGGTCGCGACCTCCGCACTCGGTATGGGCTTCGACAAGCCCGACCTCGGGTTCGTGGTGCACCTGGGCTCGCCGTCCTCTCCCATCGCCTACTACCAGCAGGTGGGGCGGGCCGGCCGAGGCGTGGAGCATGCCGAGGTGCTCCTGTTGCCGGGTCGGGAGGACGAGGCCATCTGGGAGTACTTCGCGTCGCTCGCCTTCCCGCCGGAGGATCTGGTACGCCGCACGCTCGATGCCCTCGCCGGATCGGACCGCCCGCTGTCGCTGCCCGCCCTGGAGCCCCTGGTGGAGCTGCGGCGCTCACGCCTGGAGACCATGCTGAAGGTCCTCGACGTGGACGGGGCGGTCAGGCGGGTCAAGGGCGGCTGGGTCGCCACCGGGCAGCCGTGGACGTACGAGGCCGAGCGGTACGACTGGGTGGCCCGCCAGCGCAAGGCCGAGCAGCAGGCCATGCGTGAGTACGCCGACACCGCGGGCTGCCGGATGGAGTTCCTGCAGCGGCAGTTGGACGACGAGGGGGCGAAACCGTGCGGCCGCTGCGACAACTGCGCCGGTAGCAGGTTCTCGGCGGACACGACGGTGGCCGCGCTGGACGCCGCGCGCGTCGATCTGGGGCGCGCGGGCGTCGAGGTCGAGCCCCGGCGCATGTGGCCGACGGGGCTGCCGGCGATCGGCATCGACCTCAAGGGGCGGATTCCTGCCGGTGAACAGGCGGCGCCGGGGCGTGCGTTGGGGCGTTTGTCGGACATCGGCTGGGGCAATCGGCTGCGGCCGACGCTCGCGCCCTCGGCCCCGGACGCACCCGTCCCGGACGACGTGGCGCGGGCCGTGGTGGACGTGCTGGCCGACTGGGCCAAGGGTCCCGGCGGCTGGGCCACGGGGGCCGCCGACGCGCAGCCGCGGCCGGTCGGTGTGGTCACCGTCGCCTCACGCACCCGTCCGCAGCTGATCCATTCCCTGGGCGCGCGCATCGCGGAGGTCGGCCGCCTGCCGCTGCTCGGGGCGCTGGAGTACGCGGGAGAGGCGCCGCGGTTGTCCCGCAGCAACAGCGCGCAGCGGCTGCACGCACTGGACGGCGCGCTGGTCGTGCCCCCCGCACTGGCCTCCGCGCTGCTGGCGGCGAGCGGTCCGGTCCTGCTCGTGGACGACTACACCGAGACCGGCTGGACCTTGGCGGTCGCGGCCCGCCTTCTCAGGAGAGCGGGAGCGCAGGGCGTGCTGCCGATGGTCCTGGCCGTCCAGGGCTGACACCCGCCACACCGGCGCGCGCCCGGCGCACGGCGTCCGAAAACGGCACGACCGCCGGTCCCATGAATCGCCGGACGACTCAGCGGGTAGGGATATAAGCCACAGATCACTGGATAAGGGTCGGTGGCCCCAATTGCTCGTTGCCGCATTCCAGTTCGACAGGAAGAATTGAAGTCCGCTCCCCGCACGGTTCGTCCGTGATCCGGTTGGGCCTTGCTGCGGTGCGCGTGCTCCAGTCCGACCCCGCCCGCAGTGTGGGCGCGTAGCCGAAGGGAGAAACGTGACCTTCGGATTCGCTCCGTCCTCGGCGGCACCCTTCTCGACGCCCGCGTCCGCCGCTTCCACCAGCCGGCTGCTTGAACCCGCGGAGTGGGCCGCTGCCGGGATCCCGCTGCTGCGCAACCCCCGTGAGGTCGTCAGCGGGCTGCACACCCGGCACCGTCCCAAGGCGACGACCGCGGTCGTCGCGGTCCTGGACCCCGAGGAAAGACTGCTGGCGAGCGCATCGTTCACCCGCCGCCCGGTACCGGCCGACGGATGGATGTTCCGCAATGCGCTGCTGTCCCAACTGCGCCGGGTCATCCCGCACGACCTGCGGCGCCGCACGCCCGTGCGCACGGCAGTGCTGCTCTACTGCCGTGAGGGGGACGCGCGTTGGACGGAGGAGGACGGCGCATGGATGTGGGGCCTGCGTGACGCCTGCACCCTGCACGGATTGCGCTGCGGGGCGTACATCACGCTGACCCGGGACGGCTGGCAGGTACTCGGCGAAGCCCGCGGCGGCCGTCGCCCGAACGTGGACTCGACACCGGAACCCTTCGCCACCGCGGACGCCCCGGCCCCCTCGCTCCGCACCGGCGGCGGCGTTTCGGAGGTATTGCGCCGCGCGGCGGCCCGTTGAGCGGTACGGTCCTCTGACCAAGCAGATCCGCTCCGTGCTCGGCGGAGCCGGCCGGTCTCGTGCCGGCCTGTGTGCCCGACGCCGGTACGAGATCCGCGATGGGTCGCTAGAGACCCCGGGCCATCGCGGTCCCATGCCCGGTACCGGTGTGGCGCTTCCCCGGGAGAAAGGGCCGTTCTCCGGTTTCCGGGCATGCCAAAAGCATCACCGTGCTTGTGCCGCCGAAGCGATACCTTCGACGTCCTCGCCGCTCTCGGTGTTCCGGCCGGGTACCGGACCCGGCTCAGACGCCCGTACCCAGAACCGCGTTGATCTGTTGCGGGTCGCCGCAGACGATCAACAGGGCACCGGCCCGGGCATGGGCCAGCGGAAGGGCGGCGGCAGCGGCCGTGTCCGGACCGCCGTTGACCGCGACCACGACCACCGGACGGGATGCGGCACGGGAGGCGACGGTGGCGTCCGCGTAGAAGACGTCGTCGCCGGCATCGTGCTGCGCCCAGTAGGAGGCGTCGCCGAAGGACAGCTCGTGCTCGGCCCACGGGTGCGGCCGGCCGGTGGTGATCACCAGCACGTCCCCGGGAGAGCGGCCTGACTCCAGGAGCAGGTCCACCGCCTCGTCGGCGGCATCGAGCGCTCCCTCAGCAGAGGCCGGAATCAGTTGGATCTGCGGGTTCGCCGCCGAGGCGGCGGAGGCGGCCGGACCCGACGGGCTCGGCTTGCTGGCGGCCACGTCACGCGGCGTACGTTGCATCGGCGGCGCGGGCCGGAGAGGGCCTGGGCGACCGGGACGCGACGGAGCCGCGGGGCGGGGGCCGGGTACGGGACGGGGGGTCGGCGCGGTGCGGCCGCTGGACGGCGTGGCGCGGGGACCCTGGGCACTCTCGTGAATCTGAGGCTCCTCGGGAATGAGAGGCATGAGCTGATATTTATCAAACGCCGGTCTGGTACGCATGACCGGGTGGCACAACAGTGCGAGTGGAATCGTCAGAAGTCGAAGCCGAGCTGGCCCTCGATCTCCGGAACGCTTCCATCCGCCCAGCTGCGGACCTTCTTGAGATGCCGCCACTGGGGCAGCGCATCAAGATACGCCCACGACAACCGGTGGTACGGGGTGGGGCCCCGATCCTCCAGTGCGGCCTTGTGCACGGGGGACGGATACCCCGCGTTGTCCGCAAAACCGAAGTCTGCATGGTCGATACCCAGTTCGGCCATCATTTTGTCGCGCTGAACCTTGGCGATCACCGAGGCCGCCGCCACAGCCACGCAGGACCGGTCGCCCTTGATCACCGTCCGGACCTTCCAGGGCGTGCCGAGGTAGTCGTACTTCCCGTCGAGGATCACCGCGTCGGGGCGGACCGGAAGCGCCTCCAGGGCGCGCCCGGCCGCGAGCCGCAAGGCCGCCGTCATCCCCAATTCGTCGATCTCCTGCGGGGAGGAGTGCCCCAGAGCGTAGGAGGTCACCCAGGTCCGCAGCGTCTCGGCCAGCTCCGTGCGCCGTTTGACGGTGAGCAGCTTGGAGTCGGTGAGACCCTCGGGGGGCCGGCGAAGTCCGGTGACGGCCGCACAGACGGTGACGGGTCCGGCCCACGCGCCGCGCCCCACCTCGTCGACACCGGCAATGACCTTCGCTCCGGTCGTGGCGCGGAGGGAGCGCTCGACGGTGTGAGTAGGCGGTTCGTACGGCATGGCGCCCTTAGCGTACGCCGCCCGGATCCCCCGGCGACACCCCGGCCCACCACTCCGGCCGAGGTGCGGCCACACCCCGCAGTCAGGTCCCCTCGGGCCGGAGGAGCGGCAGCATCAACTGGTCGATCATCTCCTGGATGTCACGATCCGACCATTCACTGGCGCACATCTTGGTGCGGTACATCATCATCGCCGGAATGGCGTCGCAGACATAGCCGTTCGCTGCGTCGTGACGCACCTCTCCGCGCTGGATTCCGCGGGTGATGATCTCGTGCAGCAGCTTGATCGTCGGTTCCACGACGCCCCCGATGATCACACTGTGGAAGCGCTCCGCCTGCATCGTGTCGCATTCGTGAATCACCGAGCGCAAAGCCAAGCCAGGACGGGAGAACATCGCGTCGCGCGCCTGGAGGCACAGGGCCAGCAGATCCTCGCGCACGCTCCCGAGGTCGGGGGCCTCCTCCATCCGCGGCAGCCCGGCCTGCAGGGCGTCGACGACAAGATCCTCCTTGGACGGCCAGCGGCGGTAGACCGCGGCCTTGCCGGTCTGGGCACCGGCCGCGACCCCCTCCATCGTGAGGCCGTTCCAGCCGACGGTGCTGAGCTGTTCCAGGGCGGCATCGAGGATCGCGCTTTCGAGTACGGCGCCGCGCCGGCGAAGGGATGCCGCCTGAGCGGGGGCGGCACTCCAGTGCGAGGTAACCATCTGGACTTCTCCAACAGACAAGGGGAGGTGGGGATTCCGGCACGGGGGGCGCATCACGCGGCGGCAACGGGGGACGCGACGCGCGACGAAGGATTAAGTGAACGCTTGCGTTCTCTGTTGGGGACTCACTACCGTTGGCGCGACAGTGAACGCGAGCGTTCACTAAAGCCTTCGTGGGGGACCCATAGTGACAACCTCTCAGCTCATTCAGGACAAAACACCAGGAGCAACCGACCGGAAGGGGCACTCCGGTATCGCGCTCACTGTCATCGCGGCCTGCCAACTCATGGTGGTACTCGACGCGACGATTGTGAACATCGCGCTCCCGCACATTCAAGACGCGCTCAAGTTCAGCACCACAGATCTCACCTGGGTGGTCAGCGCCTACACGCTCACCTTCGGCGGCCTGCTGCTGCTCGGCGCCCGGGCCGGTGACATCCTCGGCCGCCGCCGGGTGTTCATGGCCGGCATCCTGCTGTTCACCTTCGCCTCGCTGCTCGGCGGTCTCGCCCAGGAACCCTGGCAACTGCTCGCCGCGCGTGCCTTGCAAGGCGTGGGCGGCGCGATCGCTTCGCCCACCTCGCTGGCCCTCATCACCACCACGTTTCCCGAGGGGCCGGAACGGAACCGGGCGTTCGGAGTCTTCGCCGCCGTGTCCGCGGGCGGCGGCGCCATCGGTCTGCTCGCCGGAGGCATGCTCACCGACTGGCTCGACTGGCGGTGGGTGCTCTTCGTCAACGTGCCGATCGGCATCCTGATCGCCGCGCTCACACCGCGGTTCATCAACGAGTCCGAACGGCATCCGGGACGCTTCGACATCGCGGGCGCGCTGACCTCGACCCTGGGCATGGCCTCTCTCGTGTACGGCTTCATCCGCGCCTCGGAGGGCGGCTGGCGCGACGGCATGACCCTGGCGTCCTTCGGTGCGGCCGTGGTTCTGCTGGTGGCGTTCGTCTTCACCGAGATGCGGGCCAAGGAACCCATCACGCCGCTGAAGATGTTCGCCGACCGCAACCGCTCGGGCACGTACGTGATCATGTTGAGCCTGGCCGCGGCGATGTTCGGCATGTTCTTCTACATCGTGCTGTTCGTGCAGAACGTGCTGGGCTACAGCCCGATCAAGGCCGGGCTCGCCTTCCTGCCCGTGACGGTCGCGATCGCCGTCGGGGCCGGTCTGTCGCAGCGGTTCCTGCCCTCGCTCGGCCCCAAGCCGTTCATGCTCACCGGTGCCACGTTCGTGGTCGTCGGGCTCACCTGGCAGACCTTCATCAGCCCCGACAGCTCCTATCTCGGCGGGGTGCTGGGCCCGATGCTGGTGTTCGGCTTCGGCATGGGTCTCAACTTCGTGACGGTGACGGTCACGGCCGTCTCCGGCGTCGCCCAGCACGAGGCGGGCGCGGCGTCCGGGCTGCTCAACGCCACACAGCAGGTGGGCGGTTCGCTCGGACTGTCCATCCTGACCACGGTCTTCGGCTCGGCGAGCAAGGACGAGGCGGCGAAGCAGCTGCCGAAGTTCCTCGCCGACGGCTCGCCCGCGCAGAAGGCGGAGTTCGCGAAGACCCATCAGTTGCCGGCGCCTTGGGGGCACGAAGTGCTCGCGCACGGCATCTCGACCGCGTTCATACCCGCCGCCGCGATGGCCGTTCTCGCTCTGGCCACGGCCTGGTTCGTGATCAGGGTGCGCAAGAGCGACCTCGAAGCCCTTTCCGGAGTCGCGGGCCCCGGAATCGGCTGAGCCGGAAGGCTCCCCGCAAGACCGCGGATGGCCGGACCCGGCCCGGGGGACGAACGGCGAGGGCGACGGTCCGGCCATCCGCATCACGGCGACCAAGGCCGAGACGAAGACCAACCCCACCAGCATCAGCACGACGAACGCCATCACCACACCCCCTGCCCCACACGGAATCTCCCGACCGCGCATACCCGCACGTCGCACAGCCGATGTCAGAACAACGCGCAGGCATCACGCAGAGTTCCCGGCAATCACGCAGGGTTTCCATCGGTCGGGGCCGACCGCGGGTGTCAGGCCGCCGCCGCCCAGTCCGGAAGCGTCTCCGCTCGCTCCAGCCACTCGGGCGGCGGCGTCCCCGCCTTTCCGGCCGCCAGCACGCCGCCCACGATGGCGCAGGTGGTATCGACATCCCCGCCGACCTGGGCGGTCGTCCAGAACGCCGTCTCGTAGTCATCGAGCGCGCGAGCCGCCGACCACAGAGCGAAGGGGACGGTGTCATGGGCGGAGGTGCGCCGTCCGCAGCCCAGGACGGCGGCGACGGTGCTCGCGTCTGCGTAGTCGAGCATGTCACGGGCGCGCCGCAGCCCCGCGCTCACGGCGCTCTTCGGCACGAGCGCCAGGACCCCGTCGAGGAGAGCGCCGGGACCGGGCGGGCCGCCGGGGGCGGCGGCCAGGGCTGCGGCCGCGGCGACGGCCATGGCGCCGGCGACGGCCTCGCGGTGCTGGTGTGTGGTGTACGCCGAGATCTCCGCCTGGTGGGTCGCCTGTTCCGGGTCGTCCGCGTACCAGGCCCCCAGGGGTGCGATCCGCATCGCCGCGCCGTTGCCCCAGGAGCCCTGACCGTTGAAGAGCCCGGCGGCCAGCTCACGCCATTCGTGGCCCTCCCGGACAAGCCGCAGCAGGCGGTTGACCGCCGGCCCGTAACCGCGGTCGAAGTCGTGGTGCTCGGCGAAGGAACGGGCGAGCGCGTCCTGGTCGATGCGGTGGTGCGCGGCGAGGACGGCGACCACCGAGCAGGCCATCTCCGTGTCGTCCGTCCACGGCCAGGGGCCGGGCGGCAGCGCACGGCGCTTCAGCAGCGGGTAGTTCGCCGGGACGAAGAACTGGGAACCGAGCGCGTCCCCCACGGCCAGCCCGCGCAGGCTTGTCAGGGCACGGTCCAGGCGCTCCAGGCGAGAGGAAGCAGCGGTCATCGCCCAGCCACTCTATCCGGTGGTCCAGTGCGGCAGCGGGTCCCGCCAACGTTCGAAGGGCCGGTCGAGCGTGTACTTGCCGTCGTCACCGAGAACGAGCATGCGCATCTCCGCGTTCCCGGGGTTCGACAGGGATTCGAATTCCGCGACCGTCCAGTGGAACCAGCGCATGCAGAACAACCGCATCGCCAGGCCATGGGTCACCAGGAGCACGTTGGGCGGATGGTCCGGCGCCTCGAAGCTGCGGAACAGGCTTTCCAGGAAGCCCCCGACCCGGTCGTACACATCGGCGCCCGACTCGCCCTGCGGGAAGCGGAAGAAGAAGTGCCCGTACGCGTCGCGGTAGGTCTTCTGGAGGCGCACGTCGTCACAGTCCTGCCAGTTCCCCCAGTCCTGCTCGCGCAGTCGCGGTTCCTCGCGCACCCGTATCAGCTCGGGGTCCAGGTGGAAGGCGCGGAGCGTCTCGTGCGTACGCCGGTACGGGGAGACGTACACGCTCACCCGCTCCCGGTCGAACACCTCCCGGAGCCGTTTTCCAGTCTCCGCTGCCTGCTGCCAGCCACGCTCGGTGAGTGCGAGGGCGTGGTCGGGTTCCCGCTCGTAGACGGAGTCATCGACATTGCCCGTCGACTCGCCGTGCCGGACCAGTACGATGCGCCGTGGTCGTGCCATGCCAAAACCCTAGATCGGGTGACGCTCCACCGGACAATCCTGAGCGCCCCATACGGCGTAGATCACACGAATCCGGCACCGAGGGCCACTGAAAGCACACATTTCACAGGCTCGCACGTCAGACCGTCCACGTAGGCTCCAGTTCCACGATGTCACCGGTGAGCGCCGCGACGTCCGCCTCGGTCTGTGCCCGCAGGGCCAGCCGTTCCACCCGTTCGGTGCGGTACTTGCCGTGCTCGGCGGCCGAGCGCCACATCGAAAGGATCAGGAACTCGTGCTCGGGGGCCTCGGCGAACATGCCGCGGATCATGCCGGGCGAGCCGGCCATGGCGGGGTTCCAGACCTTCTCCTGCATCAGAGTGAAGTTCTCCACTCGCTCTTCGTGGATGCGGCAGTGGGCGACGCGGATCAGGTCGGAGTCCGCGAACCTCGGTTCGAAGCCGGTCTTCACGTCGAAGCGGTACTCGAACAGCTTGGCCTGGCTGTCCTTGAAGGTGCCCGCCTGCGACGCCGCGAGACGGTCGTGGGAGCGGGCCATGAAGGAGTCATAGAAGGCGCGGCTCTCCCAGAAGGCGAAGATGTGCGCCACGCCGGGCCGCTGCCGACTCCAGCCGCCGCCCTGCCCGCGAAACCCTGGCTCCCCCAGAAGCCCCGCCCACTTTCGCTGCCCCCGCTCGAACCCGCGGCGGTCCACCACGGTGCAGCGAATCCACTTGACCAGCACCGCGCCATCGTAAGGCCATCGAGCGTGGCCCCGGTCACGCTCCGCGAGAGATCACCCACGCACCGGCCCGCAGCGCGTGGCACGATGGACAACGAACCTTGGACACCGGGAAGTTGGGCAGGGCCCAGAGGGGGAAGGGGAAGCCTGGTGAACGGCTTGAGCAAGGGGATCCGCAAGGTCGAGGTCGCGTTGAAGTGGGATCCGAGCCCCATGGGGCAGCAACCCACCGATCTCGACCTCATCGCCGCCACATACGGGAGGGACGACCCGTACGGCACCCCGGATTACCTGGTGCACTTCGACAGCCGCTCCCCCGATGGAACGATCTACCTCAACCGGGACAGCGCGGACGGGAAGGGCTTCGGTTCGGACGAAGTCATGACGCTGGAACTCGACCGGCTCCACGACCGGTACGCGCGCGTGGTCGTCGGTGTCGTCGTCCAGCAGCAATCCGACGAGCGCAGGTTCGCCGGCGTCCTCAATCCGGCGGTGCGCATACGCGAGGGCTACACCGTCCTCGCCGAGGACGACTTCGCATCGGTTCCCGGGGCGACCGCGGCGACCGTCGCCGAGTTCGTCCGCGACGAGTCCGGCGGGTGGCGGTTCCATCCCGGCGTCCATGGCTTCGAGGACGACCCCGCGGCCTTCAGCAGGACCATGGGCCGGCGCGGCGGCCCCGAAGGCCGACCCGAGTAGGGGCGACGGTCGCGGGAGTCCACGCCGACGGGTCCGCAGCCGCCCCCGCGGTGGGGTGACGCCACGCGGCGGCTCATCCAGGGCGCGGGTGCCGGCGCCGTGATCCGTCAGGACATGGACCGGACGCTGCCTGCACAGTGTGTTGAACGCCCCGAGCGGGCGGGTCCGGCCCGATTCGGGAAGGCTCGGACGACGGGTGCCCGCCTCCATGTCGAGCGGCCTCTGTATGGCTGGGGATGGCACAGGGCCCGGCGGATGTCGGGCGCAGTGGCATGGGCCCGAAGACGGTCTCTGCGGCGGGCGCTGCCGGCGGGCGCCGAGGCGTGGTCCTCGGCCGCGTCCAGACGCGCACCCACCGGACTGTCGTGGGGTGGGCGGACGTGCGGCGGCGCCGGTTCCCGTAGCCAGGTTCGCCCGGAGGGCGCCCGTCGATGGGGACGGCGCGGCGCGCGCTGGACGGCACACGACGCCGGCGCCCCGGCGCGGCGACGGGTGGGGCCGCGCGTATTCCGTGGGCGGCGAAGGGGTGCCGGCCCCCGGCCGGCACCCCTCACCTCACGGGATCAGCTGCAGCCGCTCGTCGAGCCGCAGCCCTCGCAGATGTAGCAGGATCCGGCCCGCTGCATCTTCGTGCCGCAGGAGAAGCACAGCGGGGCGTCGGCCTGGATGCCCAACTGCATCTCCACCAGCTCGGCACTGGTGTGCGCCTGCTTCGGGGCGGGCTTGGCCGCCTCGCCGCCGGCCTGCGGGGTGGACACGGCCTTCAGGTCGGTCTGGCGCGGCGCCGACTGGGCCAGTCCCTCGACGTCGACCTCGTCCTCGGACGACTCGTAGGAGCCGGTCTCCAGGTGGCGCTGCCGCTCCTCGGCGGAGTGGATGCCGAGCGCGGAACGCGTCTCGAAGGGCAGGAAGTCCAGCGCCAGACGGCGGAAGATGTAGTCGACGATCGACTGGGCCATCCGCACGTCCGGGTCGTCGGTCATGCCGGCCGGCTCGAAGCGCATGTTGGTGAACTTCGAGACGTACGTCTCCAGGGGCACGCCGTACTGAAGGCCGACGGAGACGGCGATGGAGAACGCGTCCATCATGCCCGCGAGGGTCGAGCCCTGCTTGGACATCTTCAGGAAGACCTCCCCGAGACCGTCGTCCGGGTAGGAATTGGCGGTCATGTAGCCCTCGGCGCCGCCGACGGTGAAGGACGTGGTGATGCCGGGACGTCCCTTCGGGAGGCGCTTGCGGACCGGGCGGTACTCGACGACCTTCTCGACCTTGGGGGCCTCCTCGGCCTTGGCCTCGGTCTTCTTGTCGTCGCCCTTCTTCTTCGCGGAGAGCGGCTGGCCGACCTTGCAGTTGTCGCGGTAGATGGCGAGCGCCTTGACGCCCATCTTCCACGCCTCGAAGTAGATCTCCTCGACCTCCTCGACGGTCGCCGACTCCGGCATGTTGACCGTCTTGGACAGGGCACCGGAGATCCACGGCTGGATCGCGGCCATCATGCGGACGTGACCCATCGGGGAGATCGCCCGCTCGCCCATGGCGCAGTCGAACACTTCGTAGTGCTGCTGCTTGAGGCCGGGAGCGTCGATCACGTTGCCGTGCTCGGCGATGTGGGCGACGATCGCCTCGATCTGCTCCTCCTGGTAGCCCAGGCGGCGCAGGGCCTGCGGGACGGTGCCGTTGACGATCTGCATCGAGCCGCCGCCGACCAGCTTCTTGAACTTGACCAGGGCGAGGTCGGGCTCCAGGCCGGTGGTGTCGCAGGACATCGCGAGACCGATGGTGCCGGTCGGGGCGATGACGGACGCCTGGGAGTTGCGGAATCCGTTCTTCTCACCGAGGCGCAGCACGTCCTGCCAGGCCTCCGTGGCGGCGGCCCAGACCGGGGTGTCCAGGTCGTCCATGCGCACGGCCGCGCCGTTGGCGTCGGCGTGCTGCTTCATGACGCGCTTGTGGGCGTCGGCGTTGCGGGCGTACCCGTCGTACGGGCCGACGACCGCGGCCAGTTCGGCGGAGCGACGGTACGACGTGCCGGTCATCAGGGAGGTGATGGCGCCGGCCAGGGCGCGGCCGCCGTCGGAGTCGTAGGCGTGGCCGGTGGCCATCAGCAGGGCGCCCAGGTTGGCGTAGCCGATGCCGAGCTGGCGGAACGCACGCGTGTTCTCGCCGATCTTCTGGGTCGGGAAGTCGGCGAAGCAGATGGAGATGTCCATCGCGGTGATGACGAGTTCGACGACCTTCGCGAAGCGCTCGACCTCGAACGACTGCTTGCCCTTGCCGTCGTCCTTCAGGAACTTCATCAGGTTCAGCGAGGCGAGGTTGCAGGACGTGTTGTCCAGGTGCATGTACTCGCTGCAGGGGTTCGAGCCGTTGATCCGGCCGGACTCCGGGCAGGTGTGCCAGTGGTTGATGGTGTCGTCGTACTGGATGCCGGGGTCGGCGCAGGCCCAGGCGGCCTCGGCCATCTTGCGGAACAGGGCCTTGGCCTCGACCTCTTCGATGACCTCGCCGGTCATCCGCGCGCGGAGGCCGAACTTTCCGCCCTGCTCGACGGCCTTCATGAAGTCGTCGTTCACGCGGACCGAGTTGTTGGCGTTCTGGTACTGGACGGAGGTGATGTCGTCGCCGCCCAGGTCCATGTCGAAGCCCGCGTCGCGCAGGGCGCGGATCTTTTCCTCCTCCTTCACCTTGGTCTCGATGAAGTCCTCGATGTCGGGGTGGTCGACGTCGAGAATGACCATCTTGGCGGCGCGGCGGGTGGCTCCGCCGGACTTGATGGTGCCCGCCGAGGCGTCGGCGCCACGCATGAAGGAGACCGGACCGGAGGCGTTGCCCCCGGAGGACAGCAGTTCCTTGGAGGAACGGATGCGGGAGAGGTTCAGGCCGGCTCCGGAGCCGCCCTTGAAGATCATGCCCTCTTCCTTGTACCAGTCGAGAATCGACTCCATGGAGTCGTCGACGGACAGGATGAAGCAGGCGGAGACCTGCTGGGGCTGGGGCGTGCCGACGTTGAACCAGACGGGGCTGTTGAAGCTGAAGATCTGGTGCAGGAGGGCGTACGCCAGCTCGTGCTCGAAGATCTCGGCGTCGGCGGGCGAGGCGAAGTACTTGTAGTCCTCTCCGGCCTTCCGGTACGTCTTCACGATGCGGTCGATCAGCTGCCTGAGGCTGGTCTCGCGCTGCGGGGTGCCCACGGCACCACGGAAGTACTTGCTGGTGACGATGTTGACCGCGTTCACCGACCAGGAGTCGGGGAACTCGACGCCACGCTGCTCGAAATTGACCGAGCCGTCGCGCCAGTTGGTCATGACGACGTCACGGCGCGCCCACTCGACCTCGTCGTACGGATGCACGCCGGGGGTGGTGTGGATGCGCTCGATACGCAGTCCCTTGGTGGCCTTGGTCCCCTTGGCTCGGGAACCTCGTGCCGGACCACTCGCCGTCTCTGTCATGCCGCCTCCCTGTACGGGCTAAAACGCCCTGAAGTGCCCCGATGTTCCCGTGGCACGGTGTTCTGTCTTGTGTTGCGGGCTCCCAAAACGCTGCCGCCCGCAACGGGTCTTCACTCGCCGCCGTCCGGCCGGATCCCGGACCCCCGTCCGCTCCGGCGCGCCCTTCAGTCGGCGGCGTGGGCGGGCACGGGGACCTCCGCAGTCCCCCCGCGCCCGCGCTCGTCCTCCTGGCTCCCCGCTGTCGCGTCATCGTCGTCCGCGGCGGGGACTCGCCTCGCTTCCCTGAGTTCGGCGATGGCGGCCTCGAAGTCCTCAAGCGAGTCGAACGCCCGGTAGACGGAGGCGAATCGCAGATAGGCGACGAGGTCGAGCTCCTGCAACGGACCGAGTATGGCCAGCCCCACGTCGTGGGTGGTCAGCTCGGCGCTCCCGGTCGCCCGCACCGCCTCCTCGACCCGCTGGCCGAGCTGGGCGAGAGCGTCCTCGGTGACCGGCCGCCCCTGGCATGCCTTGCGCACGCCGTTGATGACCTTGGTACGGCTGAACGGCTCGGTGACCCCGGACCGCTTGATCACCATGAGTGAGCACGTCTCCACGGTCGTGAAGCGGCGGGTGCAGTCCGGGCACTGACGGCGCCTGCGGATCGACGTGCCGTCGTCGGTCGTCCGACTGTCCACGACACGGCTGTCGGGGTGCCTGCAGAAGGGGCAGTGCATGATCTCCAACCCTCCTCACAGCAGACTCAATGGCCCCAAGAGACCTCCTGGGCCCCTCGAAGCAGCCCCCAGCATAGGCGATCTCTCGGACATCGAAGACCCGGGGACCACAACTTGTGGGCAGCTGTAGCAATCCAACCACTAGATGTGGTGCCTGGCTCAATACATCGACACGCGCGCGTGTCGCATGCGTACCGTGACGGGGGATACGGAGATACCGTGGACGCCACGCGGAGGACGCGTGCGACTCCGGCACGGAAGGGGACCGGCTCCCGGCCGGCGGGGCTCCGGATGGCAGACTGGGCGCGCAACCCACGAGGTCGTCGGCCCGGCGGTGAAGAGTACAACAATGAACCCTTTTATCCGCCAGGCGCAGCGTTAGCCATACACCCAGAGACGTGATCACGCTAAGCGAACCGCGTTTTTTCACTCGAACGTGTGTTTGGCGCAACCTTTCGAAAGCAACTACCGTTGTCCAGCAGGGAGACCATCGAGAGGGGCCGACGTGACCACCACCGCAGACACAGCCACCATCACTGCCCAGGACCGCTCCCAGGGCCGACTTGAGCCGGTGCATGCGATGAACGAAGCCGCGAATCCAGAAGGGCACAAGCGCTCTCTGCCCGGCCGACCTCCAGGCATCCGGGCCGACAGTTCGGGACTCACCGACCGGCAGCGTCGGGTGATCGAGGTCATCAGGGACTCGGTGCAGCGGCGTGGCTACCCGCCGTCGATGCGGGAGATCGGCCAGGCCGTCGGCCTGTCCAGCACCTCTTCGGTCGCACACCAGCTGATGGCGCTCGAACGCAAGGGCTTCCTGCGCCGCGACCCGCACCGCCCGCGCGCGTACGAGGTCCGCGGCTCCGACCAGGCGGTGACCGTGCAGCCCACGGACACTGCCGGCAAGCCCGCCGCGTCCTACGTCCCGCTCGTCGGCCGCATCGCCGCCGGTGGCCCGATCCTCGCCGAGGAGTCGGTCGAGGACGTCTTCCCCCTTCCCCGGCAGCTCGTCGGCGACGGCGAACTGTTCGTCCTGAAGGTCGTCGGCGACTCCATGATCGAGGCCGCGATCTGCGACGGAGACTGGGTCACCGTCCGCCGCCAGCCGGTCGCGGAGAACGGCGACATCGTGGCCGCGATGCTCGACGGCGAAGCCACCGTCAAGCGCTTCAAGCGCGAAGACGGCCATGTCTGGCTCCTCCCGCACAACTCCGCGTACGAGCCCATCCCCGGTGACGACGCGACCATCCTGGGCAAGGTCGTCGCGGTCCTGCGCCGCGTCTGACGGCCCGACGACGAGCGTCGGCTCTTCCCCTGACCGGGCCCCGGAACCTCTGCGCCGGTTCCGGGGCCCTGTGCTGCACGGCCCCGGTGACCGGCGGCGTCGCATCGCGGGTTAGCCTGTCCCGGCGCCGGGACAGGCTAACCCGCGATCACTTCGCCTCCCCCTGCCGCGCGGCGGCGTCGATGGCCGCGAGCGACTTCCGCACCTGGTTGCGGTCCGTGGTGTACCAGAAGTCGGGCAGTGACGCCTTGAGGTAACCGCCGTACCGCGCAGTGGCCAGCCGCTGGTCGAGCACGGCGACCACACCCCGGTCCCCCGACGCCCGGACGAGCCGGCCGGCGCCCTGCGCCATCAGCAGCGCGGCATGAGTGGCGGCGACCGCCATGAAGCCGTTGCCGCCCGCATCCTCCACCGCCTTCTGGCGAGCGCTCATCAACGGGTCGTCCGGACGCGGGAAGGGGATCTTGTCCATGACGACCAGCTGACAGCTGGGCCCCGGGACGTCGACGCCCTGCCACAGCGACAGAGTGCCGAACAGACACGTCTTGGCATCAGCGGCGAAGTTCTTGATCAACTCGCCTAGGGTCTCCTCGCCCTGGAGCAGGATCGGGAACTCAGGGATCCGCGAGCGCAGCTCTTCGGCGGCAAGCTGAGCCGCCCGCATGGAGGAGAAGAGGCCGAGCGTACGGCCGCCAGCCGCCTGGATCAGTTCGGTCAGTTCGTCGAGCATGTCCACTCGGTCGCCGTCCCGCGCCGGACGGGACAGATGCTTGGCCACATACAAGATGCCCTGTTTGCGATAGTCGAAGGGCGAGCCGACGTCCAGGCCCTTCCACTGAGGGAGATCCTCGCCCTCGGTGCCCTCCGGGGCCAGGCCCAGGGAGGCCCCCACACCGTTGAAGTCGCCGCCCAGTTTGAGCGTGGCGGACGTGAGGACGACGGAGCGGTCCGCGAACAGCTTCTCCCTGAGGAGACCTGAGACGGACATGGGTGCGACACGGAGGGAAGCGCCGAAGCGGTCGTGGCGTTCGTACCAGACGACGTCCCACTCGGAGCCGTTCACCACGCGCTCCGCCACGTCATGCACCGTCTCCACGGACGCCAGCGCCTGCTTGCGGACCGCGTCCTCGTCCTGAACCGACTTGTCACGGGTCGCACCGATCGCGGAGATGACGGTGCGGGCGGCGTCCCGCAGGGCCATCAAGGCATAGGAGAGGTCTTCCGGGATCTCCTCCAGGCGGCCCGGAAGGGCCAGCTCCATCAGCCGCTCGAAGCCCTCGGCCGCGGTCTGGAGCTGGTCCGCGGCCTTCTCGTTCACCAGTTTCGCGGCGCGGCGCACCGCTCGGTTGACCTGGCCGGGCGTCAGCTCCCCTGTCGCGACGCCGGTGACCCGCGACACCAGTTCGTGCGCCTCGTCCACGATCAGTACCTCGTGCTGCGGAAGCACCGGAGCGCCCTCGATGGCATCGATCGCGAGCAGCGCGTGGTTGGTGACGACGACCTCGGCGAGCTTGGCCCGCTCCCGGGCCATCTCGGCGAAGCACTCGGCGCCATAGGCGCACTTCGAGGCACCCAGGCACTCCCGGGAGGAGACCGACACCTGCGCCCAGGCGCGGTCGGACACACCAGGTGTCAGGTCGTCCCGGTCCCCGCTCTCGGTCTCGTCCGCCCAGTCACGCAGCCGCAGCAGGTCCTGGCCCAGCTTGCTGGCCGGCGCAGCCGCCTCGAACTGGTCGAAGAGCCCATCCTCCTCGTCCTGCGGTACGCCCTCGTGCAGACGGTGCAGGCACAGATAGTTGGACCGTCCCTTGAGCATGGCGAACTCCGGGCGGCGGCGCAGCAGGGGGTGCAGCGCCTCCACCGTGCGCGGCAGATCGCGCTCCACGAGTTGGCGCTGCAGGGCGAGAGTGGCCGTCGCGACGACGACACGCTCCCCGTGTGCGAGCGCGGGCACGAGGTAGCCCAGCGACTTACCGGTGCCGGTACCGGCCTGGACCAGCAGGTGGGATCCGTCGTCGATCGCTTCGGCGACCGATTCGGCCATGGTCACCTGGCCGGGGCGCTCCGTGCCGCCGACGGCTGTGACAGCGGCATGCAGGAGTTCGGGGAGTGAGGGCTTCGTCATAGCCCGACCACCCTACGGCCAGGCACCGACAAACGTGGGATCACGGCGGGGAGGGGAGGTCGGACGGGGCCGGCGCCGGTGGACGGGCCGACCGGCGGGTCCGTGGGCGGTGCCTTTCGGCTGCCGCGGGTATCAGGGTCGAGGGACTGGGTGCCAGGGTCACGGGATTGGCCGAGAAGCCACGGGCGGGACCGGTGAAGGCCGGGGCGGATCACGGTACGGACTCCTCGGCGGTGTCGAACGGGGGGCGGGGCGGAGCGGGTTGAGGGGGGACGAGGCGCGGTATCAAGACGGGGCGGCGCCGGAGCGCGACCGGGCAAGGGCCGGGGCGGCACCGGGAGCCAGGGATGCCGTAGGCGAGGCGCGGGGGGCTGCCGGACTGCCGAGGCGGGGCGCCGGGGGAGCTGCCGGAAATCAGCAGAGCGTGTCACGTCCGGCGGAATCGACAGGCCGCGGCCCGGTCGGCTGCGGCGGCAGAAGGCAGGAGGCTTTCGGCCGGTGACAGGCAGCGCGGGTCGGCCCGCGTCCGGATTGCTCGGCTCGCGGCGGTGCGCGAGGCGGCCGGCGAACCAGCCGCCTTGCTGAATATGACCCGGCTGCCCCGCTCGATGAATTCGTTTCGGCCGACCCGGAACCCCAGCGGCCCGAGCGGTGTACCACATGTGAACGCATCGTCACTCGGCGCTACAGCACATCACGCAGTGACCGGTCCCGAATCATGAGGGCGGCCCGCTTGGCGGGCAGGTCCACCTCGGCGGCGAACCGGAAGCCTGCAGAAAGGAAGGCGGCAATGGACGGCGTATTGCGAAGGTCGGGCTCGGCGACGACTCGTGAACAGGCGGGCCGGCGGCTCAGGACCAGGTCGGCGACTGCTCTGAGCAGGGCCGATCCAAGACCCCGCCCTCGGTCGGCGACGCCGCCGACAAGCAGATGGACTCCGGTGTCGTGCGGGCGGGCCGGGTAGTGGCGTGCCAGCGGGTCCAGATCCGCCCGGTAGATCTCCCAGTAGCTCATCGGGGTGCCGTCCAGCGTGCCGAGGCACGGCACGCTACGGCCGTCACCGGTGAGCTGGGTGGACAGGTGTTCCTCGGTCCTGTCCGGGCTACCGGCCAGTTCCCAGAAGGCGGCGACCGCCGGGTCGTTCATCCAGCGGCTGATGAGCGGGAGGTCGTGGTCGAGGCGGACGGGAACCAACTCGAACAGGCCCGCGGGTGTGTCGGTCGGGCCCCAGCCGACGACATGGTCGAGCAGATCATCGTCCGCGGCGGAGAAGCCGACCGCCGCAGCGGACGTCGGGCCGGCTTTCGCAGCAGACGGCGAGCCGGAGTGTGCCGCGAAGGGATAGGAGGTGTCCCACTCCGAGCGCCGAACGGTATCCGTCCCGGAGCCCGGATGGGCCCCCACCGGAGACGGTCCCCGCTCGTCCCCCACGGCGAGCTGACCGGCACCGGTGCCAGCGGTGCCGCTGCGACCATCGGCACCGGCAGTGGGTCGGTGATCGGAGTCCTCCGGTTCCGCGGCGAAGAGGGCCATGAGTTCGTCGGGGAGGCGCAGGTCCAGCGTGTCCTCGCTGTCCCCTCCGGGATCGGGGGGACCCGGGCGAACGGGCACGGGCCCGCTGTCGGTGCTCGCGTCGGCAGGGGACATGGCGCGCTCCTGTCAGAGGCCGAGGTGGGTGAATTCAGAGGGTGAATGAAGTGGGCGTTGTCCGCTTCAGGAATGAAGGGGGTTGGCGATGGTGACGTAGACGGACTGGGTGTCGACCGGACCGACGAGTTCGTCGAGGCCGTGCAACCGCGTGAGCAGGTTGGCTTTGCAGCGCAGGACGGGTGAGTCCAGCAGGCGGGCTGGCAGGGAGGTCCGCAGCGGTGTGGGCCCCGCGGCGACACCGGCGAGGAAGCGGCGGAACGCGGCCAGCAGCAGGCGCTCGTCGGCGAGGTGTTGCGAGCCGAACGCACCGATCAGGCCGAGCACGTTGTTGATGGCGAGGTAGTAGCCGAACCGCTCGTCGGTGACCTCGTCGGAGACGAACGTGTCGCTGCGCTCGCCGATGCCGGGCAGGCGTGCGTCGAGTTCAGCTCGGCGGGACTCGCGGAAGTAGTAGCCCTGATTGTCGCGGTAGCGGCCGCCCGCAGGCCAACCCTCGCCGTCCAGGACGAGCAGCGTGTTCTGCTGGTGCGCCTCCAGCGCGATCCCCGCCTCGCTGTCCAGCCACAGCACGGGACGCACGACCGCTTCCAGGTAGCGCAGGAACCACTCCGCGGCGACCGTTCCACGGGGACGACCGGTCCGCTCGGCGAGGCGCGTGACGACGTGGGCCAGGCGGGACTGCAGGGGCCATGCCCCCGCAGCCGTGGGGTGCCCGTCGGCGGCGGGGACGGCCATGGGGCGAGGCTCGACGAGACCGGCGATGCAGGAGACATCGTCGGTGGGTGCGAAGGGGTTGTGCCGGATCACCACATCGAGTCCCCGGACGGGCAGGCCCTCCCGGTCGTCGACGGCCAGCCAGGCGGGATCGCGGACGATGTCGAAGCCCGGGTGCACGGCCTGCCACTGCCGCCACAGGCCGGAGCGCAACAGCCGGTGCACCTCGACGCCGCGGTGGAGTTCCTTACGGAGGTTCTCCCGGCGGGAGTTGGTGATCCTCAGGCCCAACGACAGCTTGAGCATCGCGGAAGCACCGGATTGATGGACGGTGCGTACGGAGGAGGTGGGATTCCACGGGGTACCGAAGGGACCGAGTTCACGGAGCAGTCCCGCGTCGAGGAGGGCGGCGATGTCGTCTCGGTGCCGGACCTCCCGTGACTGCCAAGGGTGCAGGGGAAGGGCGGCGAACCCGTCGGGCAGGGGCAGCCCGGAGCCGGCAAGCCGTGCCGTGAGGTGTTCCGCTCGCACGGGGCGTCCGCGCTCGGTCCAGGCAGAGTCGGTAGCGAGCAGGGAGGGTGATACGGCCATCCAGTGCAGCGGGAAGGAGCCGCGCAGTTCCGGTGAGTACGGGCGGGCTTCGGCTTCGGTCAGGCACTCTCGGCTCTTCGGGGCCGGGTGCAGCGGGTGTCCGAGCAGGAGTGCCTGTTCGGCACTGAGAAACAGGTCGGGTCCGTCGGCGGGGTGGGAGCGACGGTCGCTGATGAAGCCGGCGGTGCGGAGGATCGAGTCAGCCACTCGTGCGGCCAGGTCTCCCCCGTTGGTGGTCACGGCGGTGCCTGGACCGGTGGGGGTGTCAGTGCCGCCGGGTGTCTCCCTGGCGATCAGCGCCGCGAGGGTCACGGCGTCGACCGGCGCGGCGTCGACGGGGGCGTCGGCCAAGCGCGGGCGGCCGAAGCGGTGCCAGCCGGTCGGAGACCAGTAGTGGATGGGCGCCGTCAGGGCCGTGCCGCTGTGGGGTAGTGGGATACGGAGCGAGCCGTAGCGGGTGTCCCTGCCGGCGTCGGTGTCGGAATCGGAGCCGGCGTGGGGGTCGGCGTCGGGGGCGAGGTTCGTCTCGCGGACCCAGCAGCGGAGCAAGTTCTCCACGGCCGCGCTCTGGGCGGCCGTGTGGGGGTCCGGATGTTCCAAGGGGTCGTCGGATGCGTTCCACGGGCGGTCCGCTTCCGGGGTCCTGGGTCTCTGTTCGGGCACCCGGCCGGCCGTCGGCGACGCCGGGGACCGTGTGGCATCGAAGGTGGTGTCAGGAGTGCGGGAACGGCCGCTGGAGGTGAGGCTGACGTTCAAGACTGTTCCTAGGAGCGTGCGGAGCAGGGGGGCGATGGCCTGAGGGTCATCGCTCGGTCTCATACGACGAGGGGGCGGGTCGAGGGCCGGACAGTGAGGGGAGGTGGTTCGGGCGGGGAGGGCGGAGCCGAGCCGGCCGCAGGTGCCAAAGGGGCAGCCGTGGTCCCAGGGTGGGACAGGCGGGCGATCCGTTCGGCGCAGACGTTGCCGGGCGGGCCGGGGTGTCCGTGACCGCTGCTGGGGTGAGTGCCGGTGACGGCGAGGTTCGAAGGTTTCCGGTGGTGACACACGCCTTTGCGAGGGCTGCCGCGCCTGCGTCCGTGCCGGCCCGTGCGTAGCGCCGTACGCGAGCTCGGTCTCGGTTGGCGACGGCAAGCAGCGGGGCGCGGGGCGGTTCGGGGGCGGCGGCGTCCTTGACGGGCGTGGGCAGGTCAAGGGTGACGCGGTGGCCGGGCCGAGTATGGGGAAGAGGGTGCCTGGCGCAAGGGCCTCGCGGATGGCCGCCAGGGCGGTGGGGGCGCGGTGGCCCGCGGTGCCGGTCCCGGTCCCGGTTCCGGTGCCTCTTCCGGTTCGGCTGCCGGTGCCGGTCCCGGTGCCGGTCCTGGTTCGGGTACCGATGCCGGTACGAGTACCGGTCCCGGTTCGGGTGCCGACGCCGGTGGGGGCACCGGTCCCAGTTCGGGCGCTGGTCCTAGTGCGTGCGCCGATCCCGGTTCGGGAGCCGATCCCCGCGCCGGTACCGGTGCCGATTCCGGTGCGGCTGCCGATTCCGGTGCGGGAGCCGGTGCCGGTGTAGGGGTCGCGGGGGCTTTGGGTGTCGGGGGTCTTGTCGGTTGGGGCGGGCGTTCGGAGGGGGGTGGTCACGAGGGCGTGGGCGTCGCTGCGTACTGTCGGTCCGCGTGTCGGCGGGGTCGCCGGGGTGCCCGTGTGGGTGGCGTGCGCTTGCTCGGACGGCTCCAGGGTCCTGGGATCGGTCACCGAATCGGTCACGGCCACGGCTTGGAGTCCTCCCGCTGTCCAGAGGCGAGTTGATCCGCGGGACCGGGCACGGGCAGCAGGCCCCTCACGGCTACAACCCCGGACCGCCCACCGGGTTACGGGTTGCCTCAAGATCCTTGCCGTGACGCAACTGTTGCTGTTCCGTGGGAAGTCCCCCACAGCCAACGCATAGTGTGTGGTGCCGTTCCCAGAGGGCCGTGAGAGCGGCGTGAACTGCCCATAGGTTCCGCCTGACATCACGGTCGTAGCACCGCGTTTCCTTACCACCAGGGGGAGTCAAGAGCATGCGATCCATACGGCCGTCCTTCACCGTTCGCCGCGGGAGGAGTGCGGGCCGCAGAACCTCCCCCGTGCTGGCCGCCGTCGCCCTCGTCTCGGCGCTGGCGCTCACCGCCACCGCGTGCAACGGCGATGGCGACGACAACGCGGACGGCCAGGCCACCGCCTCCGCGGCCGCTGACGACGGAAAGATCAAGATCCCGGAGGACATCAAGGACCGGCTCAAGGAGCACGGGATCGACCTCGACCAGTGGAAGAACGGCGCATGGAAGAACTGGAACAAGGACGACTGGCTGCGTGAGGCGAACGACTTCATCAACCCGATCATCAAGGGCCTGTGGGACCCGGACCGCATGCGGGACGCCGACGACCCCGACCGGGGCGTGGACGACAACGACCTCTCCGGTGACCAGGGTGTGACCGATCCGACGCCGACGCCGGTGAAGGCGCAGGCGGTGCAGCCGCCGTACCACACCAACGCCGCCACCGCCGGCAAGGTGTTCTTCGACTCCCCTGAGGGCACGATGGTCTGCTCGGCGACGGTGGTGCAGGACCCGGCGAACCCCGGCAAGTCCAACATGGTGTGGACCGCCGGCCACTGTGTGCACGCCGGTGAGAAGGGCGGCTGGTACCGCAACATCGCGTTCGTGCCGTCGTACAACGACAAGGGCATGACGAACGAGGAGTTGCAGAGCGCCACCAAGGAGCAGATCGCTCCGTACGGGATCTGGTGGGGTGACTGGGCGCAGACCTCTCAGCAGTGGATCGAGCAGGGTGGTGAGACGGGCGGGGACGGTGCCTCGTACGACTTCGCCGTCATCCATGTGACGCCCGAGGAGGGCGGCAGCGGCAAGTCGTTGGAGGAGACGGTCGGTTCGGCACTTCCGGTGGACTTCGACGCCCCGGCCGTGCCGAAGGTCGCGAGCATCACGGCGACCGGTTATCCGGCGGCGGCGCCGTTCGACGGTCAGTCGCTGTACCAGTGCCAGGACAAGCCGGGCAGGCTGTCGCTCAGCAAGTCGGACCCGACGATGTACCGCATCGGCTGCACGATGACGGGTGGTTCGTCCGGCGGCGGCTGGGTGGAGTCCGGTTCCGACGGCAAGCCGGCGCTGGTGTCCAACACGTCCATCGGCCCGGTGAGTTCGGGCTGGCTGGCCGGTCCGCGGCTGGGTGATGTGGCCGAGGGTGTGTACAGCGCGGTCAGCAAGAAGTTCGCCGGGCAGTAGGAGCCGGCGGGCACAGCCAGGTCAGGGACGGCGGCGGGGTGTCACGGGAACCTTCACCTGCTCGCCGCCGTTCGTCCCCAGCCCCACGGGCATAGTGGGGTGTCATCACACGTTTCAACGGGGGTCATCGCACCATGCGTTCCATACGTACGCCCTTCACGCATCGCCGTGGACGGCGGCGCACCGTCCTCGCGGCCACCGGTCTGGTCGCGGCACTGGCGCTCACGGCGACGGCCTGCGGCGGCTCCGGCGAGGAGAAGGCGAGCGACAAGTCCGGCGCCTCTCCGGCGGCGGGGGCCGATGACGGCAAGGCCGGTATCCCGGCCGACATCGCGGGCAGGCTCAAGGAGCACGGCATCGATGTCGACCAGTGGGCCGGCGGCGGCTGGAAGGACTGGGACAAGGACAAGTGGCTCAGTGAGGCCAAGGACTTCGTCAACCCGGTGATCGAGGGCCTGTGGAAACCGGAGCGGATGCAGTCCGCGAAGGAGGCCGACAAGACGATCTCGACGCAGGACGCCTCCGCGGACCAGGGCGTCAGCGACCCGGAGCCGCAGCCCGTGCAGGCGCAGGCGGAGAAGACGCCGTACCACGAGAACGCGGCCCCGGTCGGCAAGGTCTTCTTCGACTCCCCCGAGGGCTCGATGGTCTGCTCCGGCACGGTCGTCAAGGACGTCAACCATCCGGGCAGGTCCAACCTGGTGTGGACGGCCGGTCACTGTGTGCACGCCGGTCAGAACGGCGGCTGGTACCGCAACATCGCCTTCGTGCCGTCGTACAACGACCTCGGCGCTTCCGAGGCGGAGCTGTCGGGGGCGACGGCCTCGCAGATCGCCCCGTACGGCACCTGGTGGGCGGACTGGGCCTCCACCTCGAACGAGTGGATCCAGGGCGGTTCGGAGACGGGCGGCGCGGGTGCCGCACACGACTACGCCGTGCTGCATGTGAAGCCGGAGAACGGGTCGAAGTCCCTGGAGGAGACCGTCGGCGCGGCGCTCGACGTGGACTTCTCCGCGCCGTCCGCAGCCGAGGTGGCCAGCATGGGCGCCTGGGGGTATCCGGCGGCGCCGCCGTACAACGGGCTGAAGATGTTCAAGTGCATCGACCGGCCGGGGCGGCTGTCGCTGAGCCCGTCGCTGCCGACCATGTACCGCATCGGCTGCACCATGACCGGCGGATCGTCGGGCGGCGGCTGGTTCCGGGTGGCGGGCGGCAAGACCGTGCTGGTCTCGAACACGTCGATCGGCCCGACGGACAGCACCTGGCTGGCGGGTCCGCAGCTCGGCCAGGAGGCCGAGGCGCTGTACCAGAACATGAGCAGGACGTACGGCGGTCAGTAGACCCCGCAGGCCGAAGGCCCGCTCCCGCGGTCGGCGGGGGCGGGCCTTCGGACTGTGCGGCGGTGGCTCAGGCGAGCGGCGCGGGAACGTACGGCGCGAGGTCGGCCGCCAGTTCCTCGTGCACCCGGGCCTTGAGCAGCGTGCCCTCCGCGGTGTGCTCCTCGGAGATCACCTCGCCCTCGGTGTGGGCGCGGGCGACCAGCTTGCCGTGCGTGTACGGCACCAGGGCCTCGATCTCGACGGAGGGCCTGGGCAGTTCGTTGTCGATGAGCGCGAGCAGTTCGTCGATGCCCCGGCCGGTGCGGGCCGAGACGGCGATGGACCGCTTCTCGACGCGCAGCAGCCGCTGGAGCACCAGCGGGTCGGCCGCGTCCGCCTTGTTGATCACGACGATCTCGGGCACGTCGGTGGCTCCGACATCCCTGATCACCTCGCGCACGGCGGCCAGCTGCTCCTCCGGGGTGGGGTGCGAGCCGTCCACCACGTGCAGGATCAGGTCGGAGTCGCCGACCTCCTCCATGGTGGAGCGGAACGCCTCGACCAGGTGGTGCGGCAGGTGCCGGACGAAGCCGACGGTGTCGGCGAGCGTGTACACCCGGCCGCTCGGGGTCTCGGCCCGGCGGACGGTCGGGTCCAGGGTCGCGAACAGGGCGTTCTCGACCAGGACGCCCGCGCCCGTGAGGCGGTTGAGCAGCGAGGACTTGCCTGCGTTGGTGTAGCCCGCGATGGCGACGGACGGTACCTTGTTCCGCTTGCGTTCCTGGCGCTTGATCTCGCGGCCGGTCTTCATCTCCGCGATCTCCCGGCGCATCTTCGCCATCTTCTCGCGGATCCGTCGCCGGTCCGTCTCGATCTTGGTCTCACCGGGGCCACGGGTGGCGAGGCCGCCGCCCTTGCCGCCGCCCATCTGGCGGGACAGCGACTGGCCCCAGCCGCGCAGCCTGGGCAGCATGTACTGCATCTGCGCGAGCGCCACCTGTGCCTTGCCCTCTCGGGACTTGGCGTGCTGGGCGAAGATGTCGAGGATCAGGGCCGTACGGTCGATGACCTTGACCTTGACGACGTCCTCCAGGTGGATCAGCTGGCCCGGGCTCAGTTCACCGTCGCAGATGACGGTGTCCGCGCCCGTTTCGAGGACGATGTCGCGCAGTTCGTCGGCCTTGCCGGAGCCGATGTAGGTGGCCGCGTCCGGCTTGTCCCGGCGCTGGACCACGCCGTCGAGCACGAGCGCGCCCGCGGTCTCGGCGAGGGCGGCCAGCTCGGCAAGGGAGTTCTCGGCGTCCTGCACGGTCCCGGAGGTCCACACCCCGACGAGCACGACCCGCTCCAAGCGGAGCTGTCGGTACTCGACCTCGGTGACGTCCTCAAGCTCGGTGGAGAGGCCGATCACGCGGCGCAGCGCCGCGCGCTCGGAGCGGTCGAACTGGTCGCCGTCCCGCTCTCCGTCGCTCTGGTGGCTCCAGGCGACGTCCTCCTCCATCAGGGCATCGGCCCGAAGACCCTCGGGGTAGTCGTGCGCAAGGCGCTTGGTGTCCTGGGAAAAGGAAGAAGAGGAGGTCATTGGGTCCTTACGTCGCAGAGGATTCCGTTACGGCGGTCATTGTGGACAACGCACGAGGACGGCGGGAGATTCCCGTGTCCCGTGCCGCGCCGACCTGACGATGGTCGCACGGCACGGGCCGTCTCGTCACCGGCTTATTCCGGGTCTCACCCCGCGGCTGTGTTCGCACGCGGTGCGGCGCCCTCCTTGGCGGACGCTCCCTGTCCCTTCTTCGCGGACGCCCGCTTTGCCCCCTTGGGGGACGCCGCCGTGTCCTTCTTCGTGGACGCCGCCGTGCCCTTCTTCCCGGTCGTTCCCGTGCCCTCCTTGGCGGGCGCTCCCGCGGTGGTCTGCGCGGGGGAAGCCCCGGTCTTCTGCTCGGGGGGCGTGGACTTCCAGTCCGGGTGTCCGGGCATCGGCGGGGTCTTCTCGCCGTACAGCCAGCCCTTGAAGAACCCGCCCAGATCGCGTCCCGCGACCGATGAGGCGAGGCTTACGAAGTCGGCCGTGGTCGCGGTGGCGTCCCGGTGCTTCTGCACCCAGAGCCGTTCCAGCCGCTCGAAGGCGGCGCGTCCGATCTCCTGGCGCAGGGCGTACAGGACCAGCGCGGCGCCGTCGTAGACGTTCGACCGGAAGATCCCGATCTTCTGACCCGGCTGAGGCGGCTTGGGGGCGGCGGGCGGGCCGCCGGAGGCACGCCAGCGGTCGGAGGCGCCGTAGGCCGCCTTCATCCGGTCGACCATGGGCCGGTCCGCCTTCTCCTGTGCGTACAGGGCCTCGTACCAGGTGGCGTGCCCCTCGTTGAGCCACAGGTCGGACCAGGTACGCGGGCTGACGCTGTCCCCGAACCACTGGTGCGACAGCTCATGCACCATGATCGACTCGACGTACCACTTGGGGTAGGCGGGCTCGGTGAACAGTTCCTTCTCGAAGAGGGAGAGGGTCTGTGTCTCCAGTTCGAAGCCGGTGGCGGCCTGGGCCATGAGCAGGCCGTACGTCTCGAAGGGATAGGACCCGACCTTGCCCTCCATCCAGGCGATCTGGTCGGGGGTCTTCGCCAGCCACGGTTCGAGGGCCTTGCGGTCGGCGCTCGGCACGACGTCGCGCACCGGCAGTCCGTGCGGTCCGGAGCGGTGCAGCACGCTGGAGCGGCCGATGGACACCTGGGCGAGTTCGGTGGCCATGGGGTGCTGGGTGCGGTACGTCCAGGTAGTGGCGGAGCCGACCCGGTCCACGCCGGTCGGCAGTCCGTTGGCGACGGCCGTGTAGTCGTTCGGGGCGGTGATCCGGAAGGTGAACATCGCCTTGTCGGAGGGGTGGTCGTTGCACGGGAAGACCAGGTGCGCGGCGTCGGCCTGGTTGGCCAGGGCGAGGCCGTCCGTGGTGCGCACCCAGCCGCCGTCCCGGTCCTTGGCGGGCATCGGGTCGCTGGTGTGCCGCACGGTGATCCGCGTCCAGCTGCCCCGGGGCAGCGGCCTGTCCGGGGTGACCACCAGGTCGTCGCCGGCCCGGGCGAAACCGGCCGACCTGCCGTCGACCTCCACGGACTCGACCTTGCCGTGCGCGAAGTCGAGGTTGAGCCGGTCCAGGGTGCTGGTGGTCCAGGCGTCGATGGTGGTGACGGCCTTGAGGGGTTTGTCGTTGCTGCCGGGATAGGTGAGGTCGAGGTCGTACGACGCCACGTCGTATCCGGGGTTGCCGAGGTACGGGAAGAGCCGGTCGCCGACGCCCAGCGGGGCGGCGGGTGCGCTCGCGGACAGGAGGCACACGGAGACGGCGGCGGCCAGGAGGGCGGCCTTCCGGCGCCGGGTGGCCCGGCGCGGCCGGGTTTGGGGGGTGAGCAGCATGCACCACGGCTACCAGCGCGCCCGTGCGCCGCCGTGGCGACGCGCGCGCCGCCCACTCGAACGGATTGGTCCGGCCGACGCCGCCGGGAGTCCGAGGCCCGACACCGAACGCCACCGGCGAGACCGACACCGGGCCCGAACCGCCGCCGCCCAGGAGCCAACACCGGTACGGACAGCTGCCGCCCAGGCGCCAACGCCGGTGCCGAATGCCGGCTACGAGGCACGTCCGTGGTGCTGAACACCGCCCCGACGCCAGCGCCAGGAGGACAAGCGCCGGGGAACAAGGGCCCGAGCCTGAGGAAGCCCGGCAGACCAAGATCTGGCGCCGTGCGCCGCTCGGGGGCGCGAGGTTCGGCGGCGGGCGCAGTTCGTGCGACGAACGGCCCGGCGCCGGGCGCAACTCGGGGCGCGAAGCCTGCTGCCGGGCGCCGCTCGGGAGACACCAAGCCCGGCGCTGAACGCGGCGCAAAGCCTGCTGCCGGGCGCAGCTTGAAGGCGCACGCGGCTTGATAGGGGCGCCGTTCGGGGCGGCAGGTTCGGTACCGGGCGCCGCTTGCGAGAGGCCGAGCCCGGCGTCCGGCGCAGATCGGGGTGCGAAGTCTGCTGGCAGACGCGGCTCGGGGCGCGGGAGGTGGTGGGCAGCGCTCGGGCGGCGCCAAGGGGTGGGCGGCGCTGGGGAGCGCGGGGGTGGTGGGGAGAGTTCGGCGCGCCTGAGGGTGGATGTTGGTCAGGGGGTTGAGGGCTCGTGTTGTGCTCGACTCACGTCGTACACGCCGGGGACGTTGCGCATGGCACGCATCAGGGCGGGGAGGCCGGCCGCGTCGGCCAGTTGGAGGGTGTAGGTGTGGCGGACCCGCTGTTCGCTGGGCGGTTCGACGGTGGCGGAGACGATTTCGGCGCCCTCCAGGGCGATCACTTCGGTGAGGTCGGCGAGCAGGTGGGGTCGTCCGAAGGATTCCGCGACGAGTGTGACCCGGCATGCGGCGCTGTCGCCCCACCGCACGCCGACCTCCGCGCGCCCCCCGCTCTTCATGCGCGTCACCGCGGCGCAGCGCAGGCGGTGCACGGTCACCACGCCGCCGCGCACGGAGAAGCCGGTGATCTCGTCGGGCGGCACCGGCGTACAGCATCCGGCGAGGCGTACGCCGGCGCCCGGCCCCTCGACGAGGAGGTCGGCGCCCGCGCGTCTGGGGTCGACGCCGGGGCGCGCCCGGTGACCGCCGGAGCGCGCGCCCGGAGCGTGGAGGACGGGGGCGCCCCCCGCGCGCCCGGGGCCGTCGTCGGCGCCCGTGCGGGCGTCGGCCGCCGGCGCGGGCGGGTCACTCGCCACCGGAGTCCGCGGGCCGGACGCCGACCCGGCGCCGCTCCCGGCGCCGGCGGGGCGCTCGCCGAACCGCGTGCTCTCGGCCGCCGGGGCGTCCGCCGGATCTTCGGGATGCGCGGCGAGCCACCGCTGGATGGCAATGCGCGCGGCCGGTGTGTGGGCGTGCTCCAGCCATTCCCGGGAGGGTTCGGAGGCCGGGTCCTGGCCCATGAGGAGCTGGACGGAGTCGCCGTCCCTGAGGACCGTGCTGAGGGTGGCAAGGCGGCTGTTGACGCGGGCACCGATGCAGGCGTGCGCGTCCTCGCCGTACTGGGCGTAGGCGGCGTCCACGCAGGTGGCCCCCTCGGGCAGGCCCAGCGTGCCGCCGTCGGGCCGGAAGACGGTGATCTCGCGGTCCTGGGCGAGGTCTTCGCGCAGCGTGGACCAGAAGGTGTCGGGGTCGGGTGCGCCCCGCTGCCATTCGAGGAGCCGGGACAGCCAGCCGGGGCGGGTCGGGTCGGCGCGCTCCCCGTCGGCCGCCGACGCGTGCTCGTCCGCGGGTGGGGCGTAGGGGTTGCCGAGGGCGACCACGCCCGCCTCGGCGACGCGGTGCATCTGGTGGGTGCGGATGAGGACTTCGACGACCTGGCCGTCCGCGCGGGCGACGGCCGTGTGCAGCGACTGGTACAGGTTGAACTTGGGTACGGCGATGAAGTCCTTGAACTCCGAGACGACGGGCGTCATGCAGGTGTGCAGCTCGCCCAGCACGCCGTAGCAGTCCGCGTCCTCGTTGACCAGCACGAGCAGCCGCCCGAAGTCGGCGCCGCGCAGTCGTCCACGCTTGCGGGTCACGCGGTGAACGGAGACGAAGTGCCGCGGGCGGATGAGGACTTCGCCCTGGATGCCGGCTTCGCGCAGGACCGTGCGGGCCTCGTCGGCGACCTCGGTGAGGGGGTCGTCGGACCGGGCCGCGTTGGCGGCGATCAGCTGCCGCGTGTGCTCGTACTCCTCGGGATGGAGGATCGCGAAGACCAGGTCCTCCAGTTCGGTCTTCAGTGCCTGGACGCCCAGCCGCTCGGCGAGCGGAATGAGGACATCGCGGGTCACCTTGGCGATCCGGGCCTGTTTCTCGGGGCGCATCACGCCGAGGGTGCGCATGTTGTGCAGCCGGTCGGCGAGCTTGATCGACATCACCCGGACGTCGTTGCCGGTGGCGACGAGCATCTTGCGGAAGGTCTCGGGCTCGGCGGCGGCGCCGTAGTCGACCTTCTCCAGCTTGGTGACCCCGTCGACCAGGTAGCGGACCTCCTCGCCGAACTGGTCGCGCACCTGGTCCAGCGTCACATCGGTGTCCTCGACGGTGTCGTGCAGCAGGGAGGCCGTCAAGGTCGTGGTCTCGGCGCCGAGTTCGGCGAGGATCAGGGTCACGGCGAGGGGGTGCGTGATGTACGGCTCGCCGCTCTTGCGCATCTGGCCGCGGTGCGATGACTCCGCCAGGACGTAGGCGCGGCGCAGCGGTTCGAGGTCGGCGTCGGGGTGGTGGGCGCGGTGGGCTTCGACGACGTGGCCGATGGCGTCGGGCAGCCGGTCACGGGCGGCCGGGCCGAGCAGCGCGGCCCGGCCGAGCCGGCGCAGGTCGATCCGGGGGCGGGCCTTCCTGCGGGGCGCTGTAGGGGCTACAGGACCAGGGGTCGCGGGGTTCGTGGCCTCCGCACTCATGGGCACCTCCGGCTCGTGGACCGGCGGACGGAGCCCCAGGGCGTACGCGGCTCAGGGATGGCGACGTTCCCCCGTCCGTGCCGGTGCTTGATGCTATCGAGCCCACCACGCCCGACTGACCGCCTCTCGCCGAGCGTGAAACGGATCACCCATTCGAGCGACGTTCTGGGGGTTTACGGTTTTGCGCCAGGTGCTCAGCGGTCGGCCGTGGTTTCGAACCGGCGCGGGTCCCGATGCCCGCGGATCCATGCGTCCGGGGCGGCCGGGGCCACGGTTCACGTGGTCAGCGGGCGGCGTTTTCCAGCCACTCGGCGTCGATCTCGCCCTCGGCCACGATCACCGCGGGGCCGGTCATCTCGATCTCGCCGTCCGGCCGCTCGGTGATCACGAGGCGTCCGCCGGGCACGTCCACGGCGTAGGTGGCCGGGCTTCCGGTGACGGCCGGGTCGGTGCCGTCGCGGCGGGCGGCGGCCACGGCGACGGCGCACGCGCCCGTGCCGCACGAGCGGGTCTCGCCGGAGCCGCGTTCGTGCACCCGCATGGCGACGTGCCGGGGACCGCGGTCGACGACGAACTCGATGTTGACCCCTTCGGGGTAGGCGGCGGCCGGGCTGAACGGGGGCTGGGTGCGGAGGTCGCCCGCGTGCGCGAGGTCGTCGACGAAGGCGACGGCGTGCGGGTTGCCCATGTTCACGTTCCGCGCGGGCCAGCTGCGCTCGCCGACGCTCACCGTCACGGCGCCCTCGGGCAGGCGCGCGCTGCCCATGCCGACCGTGACGTCGCCGTCCTTGGCGATGTGGACGCTCTTCACGCCCGCGCGCGTGGCGATGGCCAGGTCGCCTTCGGTCACATGCCCGGCGTGCTGGAGATAGCGCGCGAACACCCGGACTCCGTTGCCGCACATCTCCGCGACCGAGCCGTCGCCGTTGCGGTAGTCCATGAACCACTCCGCTCGGGGCGCCATCCCCGCGGCCTCCGGGTGCGCGGCGGAGCGCACCACGTGCAGCACGCCGTCGCCGCCGATGCCGGCGCGGCGGTCGCACAGGGCGGCGACGGCGGCCGGGGTGAGGTCCAGGGCGTTCTCCGGGTCGGGGACGATCACGAAGTCGTTCTCGGTGCCGTGACCCTTGAGGAAGGCGATCCGCGTGCTCATTCCTCGATCGTACGGGGTCACTACGACATCCCCACCGCCCGGCAACCGACGCGCCACCCCACCGACGCCCCGGGCCGCGCGGCCCTCGGGCGGCGGCCCCGTGGGCCTCCGCCGATGCCTGCGGCCGAGCGGGGTTCGGAGGGCGGCGCGGTCGGATCAGTGGCGGAGGCGGGCCACGCGCCACACGGCGAGGACCGCCACCACGGCCACGATCAGGACGTAGGCCAGGACGACCCGCCAGTCGGGGCGGCGTCCGGAGCCCCGCGGGGGCAGCCCCGGCAGGGTGTGGCCGACGCGGCGGGCGGCCATCATGCCCCAGCCCGCGGAGCAGGAGCAGATCAGCAGGCCCAGCATCGCGATCACCGCGCCGCTGTCCCCGAAGTCGAAGGCGAGCGGGAAGGCGAACATCAGGGAGCCGACCGCGGCCAGGCCCACAATGGGCGCGAGCTGCCAGATCCGCAGCCTGCGCTGCGGGCGCAGTTCGACCTCGACCTCCGGCCCGCCGGTGAACATCTCCTCGGGCTCGGGTCCGTCGGCGGTCACGCCGCCCGGCGTCTCGTCGGGTCCGTCGGGGCTCAGGCGGTCCTCACCCTGCTCCGCTTCGCCGCCGTCGGTGGTGATGTGTTCGGTGCCTTGTGCGGTGTCGCGAGGGCCGGCCTCCATCGCCACGCGCCCTCCCAACTCGGACTCCACTTGGTCGATCGAAGCTCGATGATGGCATGGCGCCGAAGGCCCCGATGACCGGCGGCGCATCCCGATGCCATCACGTGATCAGGCTGTGACCGGTCGTTCGAGCAACGCCAGTGCGAGGTGCGGGAGTTCCGAGCGATCCGCCGCGGCCCCACTCAACCAGTGCACCCGGGGGTCGCGCCTGAACCACGAATCCTGGCGGCGCGCGAAGCGTTTGGTGGCACGGACGGTCTCCGTGCGCGCCTCCTGTTCGGTGCAGTCCCCGGACAGCGCCGCGAGGACCTGCTGGTAGCCGAGCGCGCGCGACGCCGTACGCCCCTCGCGCAGGCCGCGCGCCTCCAGGGCCCGCACCTCGGCCACGAGGCCCGCCTCCCACATGCGGTCGACGCGGCGCGCGATGCGCTCGTCGAGTTCGGGGCGGGCCACGTCGACGCCGATCTGCACGGTGTCGTACACCGAGTCATGGCCGGGAAGGTTGGCGGTGAACGGCCGGCCGGTGATCTCGATCACTTCCAGGGCGCGGACGATACGGCGGCCGTTGCTGGGGAGGATCGCCCGGGCGGCCTCGGGGTCCGCGGCGGCGAGACGGGCGTGCAGCGCTCCGGAGCCGCGCAGCGCGAGTTCGTCCTCCAGCCGGGTCCTGACCTCGGGGTCGGTGCCGGGGAACTCCAGGTTGTCCACCGCGCCGCGGACGTACAGGCCGGAGCCGCCGACCAGGATGGGCCAGCGCCCCTCGCCGAGCAGTGCCTCGATCCGGGTGCGGGCCAGCCTCTGGTACTCGGCGACGGATGCGGTGACCGTGACGTCCCAGATGTCCAGCAGGTGGTGCGGGACGCCGCCGCGCTCCTCCGGTGGCAGTTTGGCCGTGCCGATGTCCATGCCGCGGTAGAGCTGCATGGAGTCTGCGTTGATCACCTCGCCGCCGAGCCGCTGGGCGAGGAGGACGCCGAGGTCGGACTTGCCCGCGGCGGTGGGTCCGACGACGGCGATGACTCGGGGGGCCAAGGGTGCACTGCTCACCGCACCAGTCTCGCAAACCCCGCGGCCACGCCTCGAACGGGTGCTGCGAGGGCCGGCGTGCGACCCGCCCCGGGGCTGCGGGGTCACGCCCGGGATGCGTCGGGTCACGCGGGATCGCGCCCACGCGGGTACCGTATGGAACGGATGTGGGCACTTCGGCCCGGCTTCTCGCGACCCTGGCAGGGGCCGTGGCGAGGGAGCCGCGGGGGCGGCGGGGAACGGTGCGGGTGCCCGCAGGCAACCGTCCCGCAAGGAAGGTGGACCATGGGTCTTTTCGACAATGTGAAGGCCAAGCTGGGCCCGGCCAAGGACAAGGTGTCCGACCTCGCGCAGCAGCACGGGGGCAAGATCCAGGGCGGCATCGACAAGGCCGCCAAGGTGGTCGACGAGAAGACCAAGGGCAAGTACAGCGACAGGATCCACGCGGGCACCGACAAGGCCAAGGGCGCCATGGACCGGCTCGCGCACAAGGGCGGTTCCGAAGCGGCCGGCGGCACGACCGGCACGAGCGGCACCGCGGGAAGCACGGGGGCGACGGAAACGAAGGGGACGACGGGCACGACGGAGACGCCCCCGCCGTCCTCCTGATCACGCGGGTCCGCGTCCGGGACGCGGACCCGCCGCCGTGGCCCCGTGGCACCGCGAAGGGTGCGCCCGAGGCCGCCGCAGGCCACGGCACCGGGGCGTGCGGTCGGCCATCACACGCCCGGGTCCTGGGCGCCTAGGACCAGGCCGCCACCAGGTACCCCACGCCGTAGGGCGCGTCCTCGTAGAGCAGGGTGCCGGTCAGGTCCGCGCCCTCGGCGGCGCCGGCGAGGACCTGCCAGGGTGCACGGCCCGACGCCTTCAGCTCCTGCGCCAGTTCGGCGTCCAGTGCCGCGAGTGCCGCCAGGTCCGCCGACCCCAGCGCATGCGCGACCTGCGCGTCGAACGGCGCCGCCCGCTCGTCCAGATAGCCCGGCGCCTTGAGCGTGCGGCAGGCGCTGGCGTCGCCCATCACCAGCAGTGCCGTCCGCGCGGCCCGCGCGCCGATTTCCCTTCCCACTTCGATACACCGCTCGGGCGCGAGCGGTTCCCCCACGCCGAGTCCCTCGATCGGGGCATCCGCCCAGCCGGTCCGCTCCAGCAGCCAGGCGGCGACGGCGAGCGACGGCGGCAGGGCACGCTCGGGGGCCGACCCGCCGTCCGGCCCGAGCCGCACGTCGAGGTCGACGCCGAAGCCGCGGAAGGAGCCCCGGGCGCCCTGCGGGTGGGCGCCGCGCCCGTCCGGCGCGGCGGGTCCCACGACGACCAGCCGGTCGGGGCGGGCGGCGGCGAGCACGCCGACCGCGTCCGCGCACGCGGCGCGCGCGGCGTCCAGCTCCGCCGCGGCGCCCGCGGCGACCTCGGGCACGAGGAGGGGCGGGCAGGGGCAGGCTGCGGCGGCGACAAGCATGATCGGCAGCGTACGTCAGTCGCAGCCGCAGGCACTGGTGGCGGCCGGCAGGGACTCCGGGACACCGATCCTGGGCAGGCCCAGCATGACGCCCGCCGGCTTGGCGGACTCGGCCGCGGTCCGCTTCTCCCATGCGTCGCCCGCGCGCGTGCGGCGCACGTCGAGGACCGGTCCCTCGGCGAGCAGGTGGTGCGGGGCGGCGTACGTCACCTCGACGGTGACCACGTCGCCGGGGCGCACCGGCTGCTCGGGCTTGGTGAAGTGGACCAGGCGGTTGTCGGGGGCGCGGCCGGACAGCCGGTGCGTGGCGCCGTCCTTGCGGCCCTCGCCCTCCGCGACCATCAGCTCCAGGGTGCGACCGACCTGCTTCTTGTTCTCCTCCCAGGAGATCTCCTCCTGGAGGGCGACCAGCCGTTCGTAGCGCGCCTGGACGACCTCCTTGGGGATCTGGTCGTCCATGGTGGCGGCCGGGGTGCCGGGGCGCTTGGAGTACTGGAAGGTGAACGCCTGCGTGAAGCGGGCCTCGCGGACGACATGGAGGGTCTGCTCGAAGTCCTCCTCCGTCTCCCCCGGGAAGCCCACGATGATGTCGGTGGTGATCGCCGCGTGCGGGATCGCGGCGCGGACCTTCTCGAGGATGCCGAGGTAGCGCTCCTGCCGGTACGAGCGGCGCATCGCCTTCAGGACGGTGTCGGAGCCGGACTGGAGCGGCATGTGGAGTTGCGGCATGACGTTCGGCGTCTCGGCCATGGCGGCGATCACGTCATCGGTGAAGTCCCGGGGGTGCGGCGAGGTGAAACGCACCCGCTCCAGGCCCTCGACGGCGCCGCAGGCACGCAGCAGCTTGCTGAACGCCTCGCGGTCGCCGATGTCGGAGCCGTAGGCGTTGACGTTCTGGCCGAGCAGCGTGATCTCGCTGACGCCCTCGGCGACCAGGGCCTCGACCTCGGCGAGGATGTCGCCGGGGCGGCGGTCCTTCTCCTTGCCGCGCAGCGCGGGGACGATGCAGAAGGTGCAGGTGTTGTTGCAGCCGACGGAGATCGACACCCACGCCGCGTACGCGCTCTCGCGGCGGGTCGGCAGCGTCGAGGGGAACGCCTCCAGGGACTCGGCGATCTCGACCTGGGCCTCCTCCTGCACGCGGGCGCGCTCCAGCAGGACGGGGAGCTTGCCGATGTTGTGCGTGCCGAAGACGACGTCCACCCAGGGCGCCTTCTTCACGATCGTGTCGCGGTCCTTCTGGGCCAGGCAGCCGCCGACCGCGATCTGCATGCCGGGGCGCCGGGCCTTCTTCGGCGCGAGCCGGCCGAGGTTGCCGTACAGCCGGTTGTCGGCGTTCTCTCGCACGGCGCACGTGTTGAAGACGACGACGTCGGCGTCGCCGTCGGAGCCTTCGGGGGCGCGCACGTAACCGGCTTCTTCGAGCAGCCCGGACAATCGCTCGGAATCATGAACGTTCATCTGGCACCCGTAGGTCCGGATTTCGTAGCTCTTGGATTCTCGAACGTCCACTGCGGGGCTCCGGTCGCTGCTGCTGGTCATTCCTCAAGGGTAGGCGCTTCGGGGAGGGCCCCCGCCCCCGGAGGCCCGGCCCAGGGCGCCGCGTGACCGTCAGGCGCCGCCGGGGATCCAGCCCTGGCGGCGCAGGACCGAGGAGACGTCCGGGGCCTCGTAGTGGTCGCCCTTGAGCACCTTGCCGTCGGCCCGGCGGGAGACCGGGCCGTCGGGTCCCCGCTTGCTCATGTTGGAGCGGTGCACCTCGGCCAGCACCGCGTCGAGGTCGATGCCGTGGACCAGCGCCGTGCCGTACGCCACATAGACCACGTCGGCCAGTTCGTGCGCGAGCCGGTCGAGGGGGCCCGCCAGCGAGACCTCGGCGACCTCCGCGGCCTCCTCTGCGAGCAGGTCCCCGCGGTGCGCGGCCAGTTCGGGGGACACCTCGGTGGGTCTGCTGCGGGCGTCGAGGCCGAAGGCCAGATGGAACTCACGGACGAGGTCGGCGGGCGAGAAGGTCATACGGCGACTGTAGCGGCCACCTGTGACATCGCCGGCGGCCCGTCCGGCTGCCACTCCATCCACGCCCTGCCCCGCGTGAGCACGGCACCAAGCACGCCCCTGGCTGCCGTGCACGCGCGCGGAGACGATCGTGCGGCTACCCGCCAACACACAGCCCTCACCCGGCCGTCAACGCCCCCACTCCGCTGTGCCCGGGTCCCGGCCGCCCTCCCCCGGCCTGGTCAGGAGTGTGGGCCGGCTGGCAGGATCGCGCGCATGTCCAAGGTGATCCCCCGTATCGGCAGGCGCCGTGCGGTGCAGGGCGCGGCCGTCGGTGTCGTCGCCCTCGCCCTGCTGGCGTGGTGGCTGCTGCCCCTGGGCGAGGACCCGCCGACCGGGACGATCGTCTTCAGCACCGGCACCCAGCGCGGGGTGTACCAGGAGTACGGGGAGCGGCTGCGCACCGAACTCGACAAGGACATGCCGGGCTTGAAGGTGAAGCTGCTGAACAGCGCCGGCTCGCAGGAGAACGTGCAGCGGGTGGCGACCGGCGAGGCCGACTTCACCATCGCGGCGGCCGACGCGGTGGAGACCTATGTGCTCGACGACCGGCCCGGCGCCCGGGACCTGCGCGGCGTGGCCCGGCTGTACGACGACTATGTGCAGTTGATCGTCCCGCGTAACTCCGATGTGCGGACGGTCGCGGACCTGAAGCACAAGCGGGTGGCCATAGGTCCGTTCGACTCCGGGGTGCGGCTGATCGCCAACCGGGTGCTCAGGGCCGCGGGCATCGATCCCGGCAAGGACATCACGCCCCTGGCCGACGGCATCGACACCGGGCCCGACCGGCTGAAGCGAGGCGACATCGACGCGTTCTTCTGGTCGGGCGGTCTGCCCACCAAGGGGCTGTCCGAGGTGGCCCGCACCTTCGCCCTCCGGTTCGTTCCGATCGGGGCCGACCTGGTGGCCCGGCTGCACGGCCAGGGCGACGTCACCCGCTACTACCGCACCACCAACATGCCCGAGTCCGCCTACCCGTCCGCCCAGCAGGGCATGACGGTGGCGACGATCGCGGTCTCCAACCTGTTGATGACCCGCAAGGACGCGGATCCGAGGCTCACCGAGTGGCTGACCCGCACGGTGATCAAGAGCCGTGACGACATCGGCAGCCACGTCCACTCCGCGCAGTTGGTCGACCTGCGCACCGCGATCTACACCGACCCGCTGACGCTGCACGAGGGCGCACGGCGGTACTACCGGTCGGTCAAGCCGTAGGCGCGCTCACGGCCACGGGCCGGTGCCGGGGCACCGTCACCGTCACCTTCAGGCCGCGCGGCGCGTGGTGCCCGTACGCGATCGAGCCGCCGCCCGCCGCGAGCAGGGCCCGGGTGATGGACAGGCCGAGGCCGGAGCCCTTGATGTTCTGGTGCCGGCCGCTGCGCCAGAAGCGGTCGCCGATGCGGGCCAGTTCCTCGTCGGACAGGCCGGGCCCGGTGTCCGTGACCACGACCGTCGAGGTCTCGCCGTCGCGGGCGACGGTCACCTCGACGGTGCCGTCCTCGGGCGTGAACTTCACCGCGTTGTCGATCACCGCGTCGAGGGCGCTGGACAGCGTGATCGGGTCGGCCCAGGCGGTGGTGGGCGGGCAGTCGCCGACCAGCCGGACGCCCTTGACCTCGGCGGCCGGTGCCCAGGCTGCCACCCGCTCCGCGGCGAGCTGGCCGATGTCGGTCAGTCGCAGGTCCGCCTCGGCGTGCTCGGCCAGGGCCAGGTCCAGCAGGTCGTCCAGGACCTGGGCGAGTCGTCTGCCCTCGGTCTGCACGGAGGCGATCTCCTCGTTGCCCTCGGGCAGTTCGAGGGCGAGCAGTTCGATGCGCAGCAGCAGCGCGGCGAGGGGGTTGCGCAACTGGTGGGAGGCGTCGGCGACGAAGGCCCGCTGCTGCTCCAGCACGCTTTCGACGTTGTCCGCCATCTCGTTGAACGAACGGGCCAGCCTGCGCAGTTCCGGCGGACCGCCGGCCGCGGCCACGCGTGACTTCAGGCGCCCGGTGGCGATGTCATGGGTGGTGGCGTCCAGGACGCGCACGGGCCGCAGCACCCAGCCGGTCAGCCTGAGGGCGGCACCGACGGCGAGCAGCATCGCGGCGATCTCACCGGCGCCGACGAGCAGCCAGCCGCGCAGCGTCCGTGAACGCATCGCTCCGGTCGGCGAGTCGGTGACCACCACGGCCGCCACGTCGCCGTCGCGGATCACCGGCGAGGCGACGACGAGCCGGGTGCGCTGCCAGGGCCACACCTGCTCCGGGTCGTGGCTGCGCCGGCTGAGCAGCGCCTCCTCGAAGGCGTCGCGCACCTCGCCCTCCTCGGGCAGCAGCCAGTCGCCGGGCGCGTTCGCCATCGGCGAGGCGTTGCGGTAGAAGACGCCGGCGCGGATGCCGTAGACCTCGAAGTAGCTGGTGAGTTCGCGGCGCAGGGTCTCCTTGCGCTCGTCCTCGGTCGAGCGGCGCGACCCGGCGGGCGCGTCGGTGACGAACTGGGCCAGCGCGGCGAACCGGGCCGTGTCGTCGATCCGGTCGACGACCACCGTCTGCTGCTCGGCCGCCGCGCTGCTGACGGCCAGCGGGACGCCGAGCGCGAGCAGCACGGCCGCCATCAGGACGATGAGCAGCGGGAGGAGACGTGTGCGCACCCGTGCCCGCTAGGCGGCCGGGGCGACGAGCCGGTAGCCCACGCCGCGTACGGTCTCGATCAGCGCGGGCATGCGCAGTTTGGCGCGCAGGGAGGCGACGTGCACCTCCAGGGTGCGGCCCGTGCCCTCCCAACTGGTGCGCCAGACCTCGCTGATGATCTGTTCCCGCCGGAACACCACGCCCGGCCGCTGGGCGAGGAGCGCGAGCAGGTCGAACTCCTTGCGGGTCAGCTGGATCACCGTGCCGTCCACCGTGACCTGGCGGGTGGGCAGTTCGATGTGCACGGGGCCGAGCCGCAGCGCGCTGTCGCCGCTGGTCGCTGTGGCCTCATGGACGGTGCGCCGGCTGACGGCATGGATCCGGGCGAGCAGTTCCCCGGTGTCGTACGGCTTCACCACGTAGTCGTCGGCGCCGAGGTTGAGGCCGTGGATCCGGGAGCGGACGTCGGAACGCGCGGTGACCATGATCACCGGGGTGCTGGTGCGTTTGCGGATCTTGCCGCACACCTCGTAGCCGTCCTGGTCGGGCAGGCCGAGGTCGAGCAGGACCACGCCGAAGCCGGGGCCCTCGGGGACGAGCGCCCGCAGCGCCTCCTCGCCGCTGCGCGCGTGCGTGACGTCGAAGCCGTGCCGGGCGAGGATCGCGGACAGTGCCGCCGCGACGTGGTTGTCGTCCTCGACGAGCAGCAGTCTCATCCCCGCCCCCTCCGGTTCAGCGGTCGTACCGTCCCGGTTCTCCATCGGCCACTAAAAGGTGCCCACGCACAGGAATGTTGCCCACGCGCGCGTGCACCATGGCAGTGACGCCGATGGACGAGGACGGCGTCAAGAGGGTTCCGGTTACCCACCGCATCCGTTACCCGGCCGATACGTGACCAGCTCGCAACTGCTACGACACGTGTCCGATTGCTATCGGATCGTGATGCTCAGATTCCCCTCAGATGTAATGACGCTTGTCGCAGGGGCTCACTACTGTCCTCCGAAACCGAGGAGGACGGAGCCTGAGAGCGATGACCGAAGTATCGGTGGCCAAGGAAGACGTGGCCGCGACCGGCGATCTGGTCGTCCTGAAGAGCGTCAACAAGCACTTCGGCGCGTTGCACGTGCTCCAGGACATCGATCTGACGATCGCTCGCGGCGAGGTCGTCGTGGTCATCGGACCCTCCGGGTCCGGTAAGTCGACCCTGTGCCGCACCATCAACCGCCTGGAGAGCATTGACTCGGGCACCATCACGATCGACGACAGGCCGCTGCCCGAGGAGGGCAGGGAACTGGCCCGGCTGCGGGCGGACGTCGGGATGGTGTTCCAGTCCTTCAATCTCTTCGCGCACAAGACCGTGCTCGACAACGTGATGCTGGGGCAGGTCAAGGTCCGCAAGGCGGACAAGAAGCAGGCCGAGGAGAAGGCCCGGGCCCTGCTCGACCGGGTCGGCGTCGGTACCCAGGCCGACAAGTACCCCGCGCAGCTCTCCGGCGGGCAGCAGCAGCGCGTGGCCATCGCCCGGGCCCTGGCGATGGACCCGAAGGTGATGCTTTTCGACGAGCCGACCTCCGCACTCGACCCCGAGATGATCAACGAGGTCCTGGAGGTCATGCAGCAACTCGCCCGCGACGGCATGACCATGATCGTCGTCACCCATGAGATGGGCTTCGCGCGCTCGGCCGCCAATCGCGTGGTCTTCATGGCGGACGGCCGCATCGTCGAACAGTCCACGCCGGACCAGTTCTTCAGCAACCCGCGCAGCGACCGGGCCAAGGACTTCCTGTCGAAGATCCTGCACCACTGACGGCACCCGCACGCTTGACGGACGAACCGGTTCACCCGCACCGCCGGCCCGCTTCCTCACCACACGAAGGATGTTCACCATGAAGCTCCGCAAGGTCACCGCAGCCTCGGCCGCCGTGCTCGCCCTCTCCCTGGCCGCCACCGCGTGCGGTTCCGACGACAAGGACGGCAGCGGTTCCTCCGGCGGTGGCAAGAAGATCACCGTCGGCATCAAGTTCGACCAGCCCGGCATCGGCCAGAAGACCCCGCAGGGCTACTCGGGCTTCGACGTGGACGTGGCCACGTATGTCGCCAAGAAGCTCGGCTACAGCGAGGGCCAGATCGAGTGGAAGGAGTCGAAGAGCGCCGACCGCGAGACGATGCTCAAGCGCGGTGACGTCGACTTCATCGCCGCCTCCTACTCGATCACCCCGGAGCGCCAGCAGCAGGTCGACTTCGCCGGCCCGTACCTGCTGGCCCACCAGGACGTGCTGATCCGCGCGGACGACGACAGCATCAAGTCAGCCTCGGACCTCAACAGCAAGAAGCTGTGTTCGGTGACCGGTTCGACCTCGGCGCAGAACGTCAAGGACAAGCTGGCTCCCAAGGCCCAGCTCCAGGAGTACCCGACGTACTCGGCGTGTCTGACCGGTCTGCAGAACAAGGTCATCGACGCGCTCACCACCGATGACTCGATCCTCGCCGGCTACGCCTCGCAGTCCCAGTTCAAGGGCAAGTTCAAGCTCGCCGGCCTCAAGATGACCAACGAGAACTACGGCATCGGGGTCAAGAAGGGCAGCGACCTCAAGGACAAGATCAACAAGGCCCTCGAGGACATGGTCTCCGACGGTTCCTGGCAGAAGGCCGTGGACAGCAACTTCGGTCCTGCCAACTACAAGAACGAGCCCGCCCCGAAGATCGGCGACGTCAAGAGCTGAGGCAGTGCCCGGCCGGTGCGCCGCCGTGACGGCGGCGCACCGGGGCATCCCTACACGCGGAAGCACGGGAGATCGTGTTCGACTTTCTTGAGGGTTACGACCTGCTGGGAGCCTTCTGGGTGACGGTGCAGCTGACGCTGCTGTCCGCCGTGGGCTCCCTGATCTGGGGCACCCTGCTGGCCGCCATGCGGGTGGGCCCGGTGCCGCTGATGCGCGGTTTCGCAACCGCCTACGTGAACATCGTGCGGAACATCCCGCTCACGGTGATCATCCTGTTCAGCTCGCTCGGCCTCTACCAGACGCTGAGCGTCAGCCTGGGTGCGGACGACGTCAAGACGATCAGCTTCCGGCTGGCCGTGCTCGGCCTGATCCTGTACACGTCCGCCTTCGTCTGCGAGGCACTGCGCTCCGGCATCAACACGGTGCCGGTCGGGCAGGCCGAGGCCGCCCGGGCGATCGGCCTGAACTTCACCCAAGTGCTCACCCTGGTGGTGCTGCCGCAGGCCTTCCGTGCGGCCGTCGGCCCGCTGACGAACGTGCTGATCGCGCTGACCAAGAACACCACGGTGGCGGCCGCGATCGGCGTGGCGGAGGCCGCGTATCTGATGAAGGAAATGGTCGAGAACGAGGCGCAGTTGGTGCTGATCTCAGCCATCATCGCCGTCGGCTTCTGCTGTCTGACGCTGCCGACCGGTCTGCTCCTCGGCTGGGTCGCCAAGAAGGTGGCGGTGAAGCGATGAGTTCCGTCCTGTACGACGCCCAGGGCCCGCGCGCCAAGCGGCGCAACGTCCTCTACACGGTGGTCTTCGCCCTCGCCGCGGCCGCCGTCCTGTGGTGGGTGTTCAGCGCCCTCGCCGACAAGGACCAGTTGGCCTGGGAGAAGTGGAAGCCGTTCCTCGGCGGCACCGAGGCCTACACGACCTACATCTGGCCCGGTCTGGAGAACACCCTCAAGGCCGCCGCCCTGTCCATGATCATCGCGCTGCCGCTGGGTGCGGTCCTCGGCATCGCCCGGCTCTCGGACCACGTGTGGGTGCGCGTCCCGGCCTCGGTCGTGGTCGAGTTCTTCCGCGCGATCCCGGTCCTGGTCCTGATGATCTTCGGGATGGCCTGGTACTCCGAGTACACCAACGTCGGCTCGGACGACCGTCCGCTGTACGCGGTCGTCACCGGCCTCGTGCTCTACAACGCGTCCGTCCTGGCCGAGATCGTCCGGGCCGGCATCCTGTCGCTGCCCCGGGGCCAGTCCGAGGCCGCGATGGCGATCGGTCTGCGCAAGAACCAGACGATGCGGCTGATCCTGCTGCCGCAGGCGGTCACCGCGATGCTCCCGGCGATCGTCAGCCAGCTCGTGGTGATCGTGAAGGACACGGCGCTCGGCGGCGCCGTCCTGACCTTCCCCGAACTGCTCGCCTCGGCCAACACGATGAGCGCCTATTACGGGGCCAACACGATCGCCTCCTTCACCGTGGTGGCCGTGATCTTCGTGGCGATCAACTTCTCGCTCACCTCCTTCGCGGGCTGGCTTGAGCGACGGCTGCGGCAGGGCAAGAAGTCCACCGGCGCGGTGCTCGGCGCCGACGCGGCCGCCGAGCTGGCCGCCCCGGGCGAGCACGAAGAGGTGACGAAGGTCGGATGATGCCGACGGGGGCCATTGAGCACGCCGGGCGTGGTGAGCGCGACGGGCGCGGCGCGCGCTCGCTGAGCCGGAAGCGCCTGATCAGCACGATGACCCCGAGCAGCCGATGATCTGACGAAGCGACAATTCCGTGGGGGCAGTGGCATGATCGCCACTGCCCCCGGTCACTTGACGCAAACACCGCCAATGGGTTGCATACGTTCTGTGATCGTGCACCCTGCTCCACCTTCTTGTTCACCCACGTCCGTCCAGGCACAGCTGCGGGCAGGGGGCGCCGCGCCGTGGACCCGGTGATCATCGTCGGAGCGGGGCCCGTCGGGCTCACGCTGGCCCTGGCGCTGGCCCGCCAGGACGTGCCGTCCGTCGTCCTGGACGAGGGTCCCGGCACGGAAGAACCGCGCGCCGCGCGCACCGTCGTGCTGCGCGAGGACACCGCCGCCCTGGTGACCCGGCTCACCGGCGTCCCGCTCGCCGAGCGGGGGCTGCGCTGGGCCGGATGGCGGTCGCTGCGGCGCAAGCAGGTGATGGGCGAGATCGAGTTCGACGACGAGGAGCCGGGCCCGCTGCATCTGGCGCAGCACGTGCTGACCGGCGCCCTGCGCGCCGCGCTCGCCGACGAGCCGCTGGCCAGGCTGGCCGTGAACAGCCGCCTCGACACGATCGAGCAGGAACGCTCCGGCGTCACCGCCCACACCCGGGACCCGGGCGGCACCTGGTGGCGCGGCAGCTATCTCGTCGGCTGCGACGGTCCCCGCTCCACCGTGCGCAAGCTCCAGGACATCCGCTTCCCCGGCCGTACGGCGGTGGAGCGGCACGCCGTGGCCGCACTGCGCGCCGAACTGCCCCGGCCCGGCTGGGGGTTGCTGCACCGGATGCCGCCGTGGCGGGCGTCCGGGCCGTTCGCCGGCGAGGTGACCGCCCGCCCCCTGCCGGACGGTGTGTGGCGCCTGGACTGGCTGCTGCCGCCGGGCAAGGACCTCGTCACGCCCGAACTCCTCGTCGCCCGGGTCCGCGAGACCCTGGCCGGCTGGACGGGCGGCACCACACCGCCGTACGAACTCCTCGACACCGGGGTCCACACGGTGCACCACCGGCTCGCCCGCAGGTGGCGGGTGGGGCGGGTGTTCCTCGCCGGGGACGCCGCCCATCTGCTCGGCGCGCTCGGCACCCAGGGCCTCGACGAGGGACTCAGGGACGCCGACAACCTCGCCTGGAAACTGGCGCCGGCCTGGCACCATGGCCCGCACGAGGCGCTGCTCGACTCCTACCAGGCGGAGCGGCGCGCCGTGGTCGCCGCGCGGCTGCGCGCCACCGACCAGGTGCTGCCGGTGCTGCGCGGTGGTGGCGGACTGCGCGCCTACGTTCCCGGCACCGCCCGTGGCCATGACACGCTGCTCACGGACGGTCATCTGGGACGGGGGCAGCTGGGCGCGCCGGGGTCGTACGCCGACTCCCCGCTCGCGCCCGAGCACCTCGATGCGGAGGTCCCGGTCGACACGCCGCCGGGCGCCCAGGTCAGCGACGTGCGGGTCACCGCCGAGGACGGCACCTTCGTGCGGTTGCGGGACCGTCTCGGCCGCGGAGCGCTGCTGGTCGTGCTGATCGCCCCGGGCACGGGGGTGTGGGACCGCAAGCACTGGGTGACCGCCGGGATCATGCCCCGTCTGGCGGCGGCGGTGGCCGCGCTGCCGTACCCGGCCGAACTGCTGGTCGCCGAGTCCTACCCCGGCGCGCCCGCGCACACCGTGCTTCTCGTACGCCCCGACGGGCACCTGGTCACCGCGCTGGGCGGGGTCCGGCCGGCCGACCTGTACTCGGCCGCGCAGGCGGCGCTGGGCGGCGCCGCGAAGGAGGAGGCCGAGGCCGCCGCTGGGGCGGGTTCCGGGGCGCGCTGACCCTTCTCTTTCTCCCCTTCTCTTTCTCCTGGTCCTTCTTCTGGTCTTTCTCCTGGTCCGGTCCACATTCCGACGATGAGTTGACCGCTGCGCTCCCGCAGTGGTGTACTCCGCTTCGTGATCGACACCTGTGTGCGCCTGTGGCGGAGGGTCCATATGGACCTGGTCCGCTATGCGGGCTGCGTGTGTCGCCGCACCTGCTGAATTCGCACCCCTCTCTCCTCCGCGCGCCCCACCTGACCTGCGGCGCGCTCTCCGCGAACGCTCAACAGGACGGTGTACGTGTCTGTCTCTCCCTCCGCATCTGCTTCCTCCGCCGCCCCGGCCACCTCTGCCGCGACGGCCCCGCCCACTCAGGCGGACCTCCTCGACTTCGTCCGGCGGACCGCCGCCGACGCCGAGCTGATCGCCTCGCTTCCGCTCGACCCGGAGGGGCGCACCTGGGTGCGCCTGGACGGGCCCGGCGGCAGTGAGGCCTGGCTGATCGGCTGGCCTCCCGGTACCGGTACCGGCTGGCACGACCACGCCGAGTCGATCGGTGCCTTCCTCACCGCGGTGGGCGAGTTGAAGGAGAACTCGTTCGCCGCCCGGCTGCCCACCGACGGCTGGAAGACGCTGGAACTCACCGAGGGCGTGGACCGCGAGCGCCGGCTGCCGGCCGGGCGGGGCCGTTCCTTCGGTCAGCACCATGTCCACGAAGTGCTCAACGAGTCGACCGAACGGCATGCCGTCTCCGTCCACGCCTACTACCCGCCCCTGCCGCAGATCCGCCGCTACAGCCGCAGCGGTCAGGTACTGCGTCTGGAGCAGGTGGAGCGCCCCGAGGACTGGCAGTGAGCGAGTCGTCGGGCGCGGGCGGGGCCGAACCGCCGCTCGGCATCGACGAGTTGCTGGCGCAGGTGCGCGCGGGCTATCGGCGGATCGAGCCCCGTGAGGCGTATGACGCGGCGCGGGGCGGGGAGGCCCTGCTGGTCGACATCCGGTACGCGGCGCTGCGCGAGCGCGATGGTCTGATCCCCGGCGCACTGGTCATCGAGCGCAACGAACTGGAGTGGCGCCTCGATCCCCGGGGCAGCCATCGCGTGCCCGAGGCCACCGGCCACGACCTGCGCGTCGTGGTGATCTGCAACGAGGGTTACGCGTCCAGTCTGGCAGTCTCCTCTCTGCACCGGCTCGGTCTGCACCGGGCCACGGACCTGATCGGCGGTTTCCAGGCGTGGAGAGCGGCGGGGCTGCCGGTGGCGTCCTGACCCAGGGCTTCCTCCTCGCCGGGCCGTGCTCCCCCGGCCCTCCGCGTCCGGCCCTCCGGGTACGGGGGGAGGCCGGGGGACGGCGTCGGCACCGGTCCTCGGTGGCGCGACCGCTCGGCGTCTCGGCCGCCCCGCCCGCGTGACCTATCTCGTCGACCGGTCCCTGCTGGGTCAGAACTCCTCGCCGTCGAGGAAGTCCGTGTCCTCGCCCTCCTCCTCCAGCGCCTGCCGGACCACCCGAAGGGCCATGCCCTCGGGGTAGCCCTTGCGGGCGAGCATCCCGGCCAGGCGCCGTATGCGTCTGTCCCGGTCGAGGCCGCGGGTGGAACGCAGCTTGCGGGCGACGAGGTCGCGGGCGGTCGACTCCTCCTGCTCGGCGTCGAGTCGGGCCACGGCCTCGTCGATCAGTGCCGAGTCGACCCCTTTGGTACGCAGTTCCCGGGCGAGCGCGCGCCGGGCCAGCCCCCGGCCGTGGTGCCGCGACTCCACCCAGGCGTCGGCGAACGCGCTGTCGTCGATCAGGCCGACCTCCTCGAACCGCGACAGCACCTCCTCGGCGACGTCGTCCGGGATCTCCTTCTTGCGCAAGGCGTCCGCCAGTTGCTTGCGCGTGCGCGGGGTCCCGGTGAGCAGGCGCAGACAGATCGCCCGCGCCCGCTCAGCCGGGTCCCCTGGAGACTCCTCCTGCTCAGCCCTCGACAAGGAGAAGGAGCCTCCGTCTTCGTCGGCCGGTCCCCCGAAGCCCCGCCGACGACGCCCGCGCGGGCCGCCGCCACGACGCCCGCCACCGGGCGGTCCGCCCCCGTGTGGTCCTTCGCCGCGGGGCCCACCCCCGTAGGGCCCCACGCCTCGTGTCCCCTCGCCGTGCGAGCCACCCCCGTACGGCCCCTCGTCGTGGCGGCTGTCCCCGTGCCGCCCCTCGTCGTGGGGCCGGCCGCGGTGGGGCTCGTCACCGTACGAATCCCGCGGGCCGCCGGGGTCGAAGGCGCCGGCCCCTCCGCTGGGTTCGCCCCGAAACGGCCGGTCGTCGGCGAACGCCCCCTCGCCGTCCGGGCCGTCGCCCGGCCGGGCGGGGCCGACGCCACCTCTGCCCGTCCGCTCCCGGTGAGCGTCGAGGTGCGCGTACTCGGCCCAGTCGGTTCGTCGTGTCACGGGTCAGCTCTTGGCTGCGGCGGCCTTGGGCTTGGTGGCCTTGGCGGCGGCCGGGGCGGGCGCCGTCTTCGCCGCGTCGCCCGGAGCGGCGGCGACCGCCACGGCCGGTTCGGCGGCGGGCTCCTCCGGCCGCACTCCGACGCCCAGCTTCTCCTTGATCTTCCGCTCGATCTCGTTGGCCAGGTCGGGGTTGTCCTTGAGGAAGTTGCGCGCGTTCTCCTTGCCCTGGCCGAGCTGGTCGCCCTCGTACGTGTACCAGGCGCCGGCCTTGCGGACGAAGCCGTGCTCCACGCCCATGTCGATCAGGCCGCCCTCGCGGCTGATGCCCTGGCCGTAGAGGATGTCGAACTCGGCCTGCTTGAAGGGCGGCGCGACCTTGTTCTTGACGACCTTGCAGCGGGTGCGGTTGCCGACCGCTTCCGTGCCGTCCTTCAGCGTCTCGATCCGGCGGATGTCGATGCGCACCGAGGCGTAGAACTTCAGGGCCCGGCCACCGGTCGTGGTCTCCGGGGAGCCGAACATGACGCCGATCTTCTCGCGGAGCTGGTTGATGAAGATGGCGGTGGTCTTGGACTGGTTGAGCGCGCTGGTGATCTTCCGCAGCGCCTGGCTCATCAGCCGGGCCTGCAGACCCACGTGGCTGTCGCCCATCTCGCCCTCGATCTCCGCGCGCGGGACGAGCGCGGCGACGGAGTCGATGACGATCAGGTCGAGCGCGCCGGACCGGACCAGCATGTCCACGATTTCCAGCGCCTGCTCGCCGTTGTCCGGCTGGGACAGGATCAGGTTGTCGATGTCGACGCCCAGCTTGCGCGCGTACTCGGGGTCGAGGGCGTGTTCCGCGTCCACGAACGCGACCTGGCCGCCTGCCTTCTGCGCGTTCGCCACGGCGTGCAGGGTCAGGGTCGTCTTGCCGGAGGACTCGGGTCCGTAGATCTCGACGACACGGCCGCGCGGCAGGCCGCCGACGCCGAGGGCCACGTCGAGCGCGGTCGACCCGGTCGGGATGACCTCGATGGGCTCCTTCGACCGCTCGCCCATGCGCATGACCGCGCCCTTGCCGAATTGCCGTTCAATCTGCGCGAGCGCGGCGTCGAGCGCCTTCTCGCGGTCGGTTCCTGCCATGGGTTCCACCCGGTTTGCTTGAGTCGATCGCTTCACGTCAAAGACGCTAACGCCTGCCACTGACAATGCGTCCCGACGCCGACCCGGCCTGTGGATAACTCCGGCACTTCTCCACCCGAACCGGGCCGAAACCCCCCGTCGAGAACCTCGCCTGGACCTCCATAAGAATGGATGTTCGATTTTCATGTCAAGCGCACCACACGGCACTTACGCTCGTCCAGCCACTGGTGTCCTGTGCCGTCGAAGCCTGATCGGCGAGCGGGCGGCGCCGGTACGTCCGTTCCGTCGGCCGAGGCGGGCTTCGCGGGCCGATGGCGAACATGCGGTGGCTGTCGGGCTCCCGCAGACGACGGTGCCTGCGCCAGGACGTCGCCGACCGGCTGATGGAGATCTTCAGTGAGCCGCGCCCGTTGCGGCCCAGCGCCACCGCCCGTGGCAGGGACGGCGCCCGCCAGGCCGTTCCAAGGTCGATACCGCTGGACGAACGCCGGTGAAACTGGGTAGCCGTTCAGGCCCGGCGCTGCATGCGGAGATCCCCGGCGTCGGCTCCGTCGAGACCTGGGGCCAGCTGATACAGGTGAGCCGGCTTCGTCGCGCGACGTCCGTGACCGTCAGTGATCCACGCCGCTCAAACGATGCCGCTGTGCGGCCTTGCGGGGCGTGAAAGGGTCGGGGCATGGCTCACTCACCCATGCGGATCCATGCCCTCATCGTCGATGCCACCAACCCCGAGCGGCTTGCCGCGTTCTGGTCCGATCTGCTGGGCAGGCCGGTCGTGGGCCGTACCGGACCGTATGTCTGGCTGCGGCGCGAGAACGGCCTGGGCCTGGGCTTCCAGCAGACCGTGGAGCGCAAGGCGGGCAAGAACCGCATGCACTTCGACATCACCTCACCCGATCCGGCCGCCGAGCAGCAGCGGGTCGAGGCGCTGGGCGGGCGCCGACTGGAGGAGTATGCCGACGGCGGGTTCCTGGTGATGGCCGACCCCGAGGGCAATGAGTTCTGCATCATCCCCGAGGGCCCCTTCGAGTTGGACGACGAGGGCCGCGCGAACTACCTCGGCTGACCGGCGTTCCCGTGCTCAGCGTGTCATCGACCGGCCCTGAGTCCGGCCTCCCGGACCCGCCGTCGCCCTGAGACCGCCACGGGGACGAACCGAACAGGCGACGGCAGCGCGGGAGTCGCGCCGCATCAGCGGACCACGTCGAAGACCTGCTTCTGCAACCCGTTGGCGTAGACGTCGTGCTCGACCAGCTTCAGCTTCTGGGTGTCCTTGTCCGTGGTGCTGAACAGACGCTTGCCCGCGCCCAGCAGCAGCGGGAAGACGAGCAGGTGGTAGCGGTCGATCAGGCCCGCGTCGGACAGGCCGTGGTTCAGGGATGCGCTGCCGTGGACGATGATCGGGCCGCCCTCGGTCTCCTTCAGTGCGGCGACCTCGTCGAGCGAGCGCAGGATCGTGGTCTCCCCCCAGTTCGAGACCAGGCCGTCCTCGGTGAGGGTGGTGGAGACGACGTACTTCGGCATCGTCTTGTAGTCCGCGAAGTCCTCCATGTCCGGCCAGACGGGACTGAAGGCCTCGTAGCTGACCCGGCCCATGAGGATCGCGGCGGCTTCCTCCTGTTCCCGCCCCTTGATCTCGTACGCCTCGGGGACGAACTCGATGTCCTTGAAGGTCCATCCGGCATTCCGGTAGCCGGACTCGCCGCCCGGGGCCTCGACGACGCCGTCGAGCGAGATGAAGGCGGTGCTGATCACAGTACGCATCGAGGCTTCCTTGCTGTCTTGTGTCGGGTGTTTCGATCACTGGGTGCGCACGCGCGGTGCCGGCGCGAGGAGAGCCGCCACGGTCCGGATCAGCTCCACAGCGACGTCCAGCACGCCCCAGAGTGGAACCGACAAGAAAAATTGTCAAGGAGATCTGAGTTGTCGGAATCCTCGATGAGGCCGTCGCACCGCTGCTTCCCACGGCGTACGGCGGGTGTCTCCGGCTGGACGACGACCTCGGGCCACGCGCTCGGGAGTCTTGGCGCATGGATGATCCGCGCCCCGTCGAGCGTCTTTGTCACGCGATCGGTCTGCTTCTCGTCGTCTCCGGTGTCGTGCACCTGGCCGTGTTCGCCGTCGACGGCGGCCCCTGGTACGGCCCCGTCTCCTGGCGCAAACCCGTCACGTTCGGGCTCTCCTTCGGAGCGACGCTGATCGCGATCACCTGGGTCACCTCGTATCTGCGCATCGAGCCACGGCTGCGCGCCGCCCTGCTCACCGTGTTCGCCGCCGACTGCGTGGTGGAGGTCGGCGGCATCACCCTGCAGGCCTGGCGCCGGGTGCCCTCGCACCTCGACATGGAGACGCCCTTCGACACCGCGGTGTCCATGACGCTCGCGATCGGCGGCGGCGTCCTCGTGGTGCTGCTCACCGTGTTCGCGGTGGTCGCCTTCCGGCACCGGCCGGCCGGGCCGCCTGGCATGGCACCGGCGGTGCGTGCGGGATTCGCCGTCCTGCTCGTGGCGCTCGCCTCGGGTGCCGCGATGATCGCGCGCGGGGTGGTGCTCACCCGCACCGGCCACCAGGAGGCCGCCTACCATTCGACGGCCCCGCTCAAGCCGCTGCACGGGGTGAGCCTGCACGCCGTGCTGGTGCTGCCGGCGCTGGCCTGGCTGCTGTCCCGCACGTCCTGGAGCGAACGGGCCCGGCGGCGCACCGTGGCCGTCGCGATCGGCTGCTATGTGGCCGCGGTCGCCGCGGCCGGGGCCTGGGCGGTCCTCACGTACTGAACGCGACGCGCACCGAACGCGTCGCCGCGCCCGACCCTCAGGCGGAGCCCTCCTCCTGGGCCTCCGGTTCGGCCGGTACCGGCCGCCGCGTCCACTGCGTCCACGCGTGCGTGAGACGGCCGGGCCCACTCGTGCCGCGCGCCCGTTGGCCCTGCACCCGGGGGTCGTCCGTGACGTCGTACCGCTTCACGTATGCGCCCAGGAACGCCTGCAGCGTGGCGACCGCGGGAATCGCGATGAGCGCGCCGACGGCGCCGAGCAGCGCGGTGCCCGCGATGACCGACCCGAAGGCGACGGCGGGGTGGATGTCGACGGTCTTCGCGGTGAGCTTGGGCTGCAACCCGTAGTTCTCGAACTGCTGGTAGATCACGACGAAGACCAGGACCCACACCGCGTACCAGGGATCGACCGTGAACGCGATCAGCATGGGCAGCGCACCCGCGAGGTAGGTGCCGATGGTCGGGATGAACTGGGAGACCAGACCCACCCAGACGCCCAGGACGGGCGCGTAGGGGACGCCGAGGGCCTGGAGCAGGACGTAGTGCGCGATCCCGGAGACGAGCGCCATGAGCCCACGGGAGTACAGGTAGCCGCCCGTCTTGTCCACGGCGATCTCCCAGGCGCGCAGCACCTCCGCCTGGCGTGCGGGAGGCAGCACCGAGCACAGGGCGCGACGCAGCCGCGGCCCGTCGGCGGCGAAGTAGAACGAGAACAGCCCGATCGTCAGCAGCTGGAACAGGCCGCCGAGCACCTGGGCGGACACGTCGAGCACCCCGGCGGCGCTGGTCTGCGCGTACTTGCGCAGCCAGTCGGAGTGCAGCAGCCCCTCCTGGACGTCGACCCGTCTGAGTTCCGTGTGGAACGTCTCGTTGATCCAGTTGATGACCGAGTCGAGATAGTCGGGGAAGCCCTCGACCATCTTGACGATCTGGCCCGCGAGCATCGAGCCGAGCAGGGTGACGAACCCCGCCGTGACGATCACCAGGCCGAGGAAGACCAGGAAGGTGGCGAACCCGCGGCGCATGCCGCGCCCGGCCATCCAGCTCACCGCGGGCTCGATGGCGAGGGCCAGGAAGAACGCGATGAGGATGTTGATCAGCAGACCGGTCACCTGGTGGAAGGCCCAGCTGCCCAGTTGGAACGTGGCGATGAGGGCGAGCGCGAGCACCATGGCGCGCGGCAGCCAGCGCGGCATGCGGGCGCCCGGCGCGGCGCGGTCGGCCGGAGGCCGGGCGGGCGGCGTCGTGCCGGGCGGGGATGCGTGCCGGGTCGTCTGCCCGGTCTCGTCAGTGGGGGCCACGGTGCAAGTCTCGCCCACGCCACCGACAACCCGCTGGCCCCCTCCGGTCTTCGTGACCGATCAGCGCCTTTCCCCCGGCACGTCCATGACGGTGCAGACCACGCGCCACACGTCCTTGGCGTCCCAGCCCGCGTCCAGCGCCTGGTGCACCGTGCGTCCGCCCAGCTCCGCCATCACATGATCGCGCGCGAACGTGTCGGCGTATCCCGGACCGAAATGATCCGCCATCCGCTGCCAGAAGACCGTCAACCGCATGAATCCAGTATCCCGCCCCTGAGAGTGGGCCCTGCCCGGGACCCCGTGCCGAGACCGCTTTCCGCCCTACGGTCTGTCGCATGGCCGAATCCGGAGCTTCCCCACTCCCCCCTGCGCCCACGGCGCACTCCCCGCTCTTCCGCGCCGAGCACTTCGTCTGGCTCACCGCGCGTGTGCTGGAGCAGCGCCTGTTCGCGTACCACTTCCTGAACGGCGGCGTCGATCCGGTGGAGACGGCACTGGACGCCTACCGCAACGAGGACGGCGGGTACGGCCACGCCCTGGAGCCCGATCTGCGCGGCCCGGTCAGCCAGCCACCGCACACCCGTCACGCGCTGGGCGTCCTGGACGCCATCGGACGCTGCGGCGGACAGCGGGTGGAACGCGTGTGCCGCTATCTGACGTCGGTGTCCACAGCCGACGGCGCTCTGCCCCCGGTCGGTCCAGGCCAGCGCGGCTACCCGACTGCCCCGTCCGTGCCGGTCGCGGACGGCCTGCCGAGCGACCTGCTCACCACCGCTCCGGTGGTCGGCCTGCTGCACCGCAACGAGGTGTGGCACGCCTGGCTGTTCCGGGCCACGGACTTCTGCTGGCGGGCCATGGAGTCGCTGGAGAGGCCGCACCCCCGTGAGATCACGGCGGCGGTGGCCTTCCTGGACGCCGTGCCCGACCGCCCGCGCGCGCAGGCGCTGGCCGACCGGCTGGGCCGCCTGGTGCGGGAGCAGCGGTTCGCGACGCTGGACGCCGCGAACCGTTCGGCGGACGAGCCCGGCACGCCTCACCAGGCCCTCGCGTCCGGCCACGACCCGGCGGAGCGCCGCTTCCCGCACGACTTCGCCCGGACTCCGGACTCGCTCGCGCGCGCGTGGTTCACCGAGGAGGAGATGGCGCGCTCGCTGGACCACCTCGCCGTGCTCCAGCAGGAGGACGGCGGCTGGCCGGCCCGCCACGCCCGGTGGGCCCCGGGCATCACCCTGGAGACCCGCCCCATGGTCACGATCGAGGCCCTGCGCACGCTGAGAGCACACGGCCGGCACGTGGGTTGACGCATGTGGGCCGACACGGACGCGAGCCCGCCACGCACGGGCGCGTGCGGGGCGCTGCTGCCCAGTCCGAGGCCCAGGGGGGTCGTGAGGGCCACGCGCGGGCGCGCAGGGGCGGCCTTGAGGTGCCGCTGGAACACCGTGCTCGCCGGCCACGCGCGGGCGCGTGCCGGCAGGGCGCGGCCGGGCCGGGGCGGGGTCAGCCATGGCTCGCCACGCGCGGGCGCGGGCGGGCCGAGCAGACGGCGGTCGGTCCGGGCCCGGCGTCAGCCGCCCATGGCGCGCACTCCCGCCGTCACCAGCACCGCCGCCGCGACGACGAGCAGGAACGGGGCGCGCAGCATCAGCGCCACGGCGGCCGCCGCGAGCCCGGCCGCCTGGGCGTCCAGCACGAGCGCGTGGCCGTTCGCGAACGTCTGCTGCGCCGTGAGGGCGGCGAGGAGGGCGACGGGCAGCAGGGCGGAGAGCCGTTTGACGAGCGGCCGTTCCAGGGCGCCCGCGGGCACCAGCAGGCCGGCGAGCTTGACGGCGTAGCAGCCGAGGGCGGTGGCCCCGATGGCGATCCAGGTGTTCAACGTGCTTCCCCCGTCGTCCGGTCCGGTGTCGTGCGATCTGGTGCGGGCTGAGGACGAGGGGCGCCGCGGGTCCGTCCGCCGCGGCGGCCCTCCACGAACAGGGCGAGCGGCGCCGCGAAGGCGGCCACCAGCACGGGCACCCCGGCGGGCAGGACGGGCAGCAGACCGAGTCCCAGGACCACCGCGAGGCCCGCCACGGCTCGCTCGGTCACGGACTTCAGCATGGGCGCGAGCAGCGCGAGGAAGACGGCGGGTCCGGCCGCGTCGAGGCCCCACGCGTCGGTGTCCCCGATGGCCTCGGCGCCCAGGGCGCCGAGCAGCGTGGTGAGGTTCCACAGCACGTACAGGCTGGCCCCGGTGACCAGGAAGCCGAGGCGGGCAGCGCGCCGGGTCGGCTGCGCCAGCGAAACGGCGGTGGTCTCGTCGATCACCCACTGGGCCGCGAAGGGCCGCATCGCGCGGCCAAGGGCCAGCAACTGGGACAGGCGCAGTCCGTAGAACGCGTTGCGCACTCCCAGGAAGAAGGCACCTGCCGCGGCCGTGACCGGGCCGCCGCCGGCCGCGAGCGCTCCCACGAGCGCGAACTGGGAGGCGCCGGTGAACACCAGGAGGCTGAGCGCACAGGTCTGCGGCACGCTCAGTCCGCTGCCTGCCGAGGTCACCCCGAAGGCGAAGCCGGACAGTCCTACGGCGACTCCGACTCCGAGCGCGTCCCGGACGACGGCGGAGTCGGCTTTCCCTGGATCTTCGGCGCGTATGTCTGCGAGCGCTCTCTGTTCTGCCACGCCTCGGACGGTACGAGCACCCGCCGCCGCGGGTCTTGTACGTTCTTGCGCTCACGCTGGTACGCCCCGGGAGGCACGCCGACGATCCGGGCGAAGTGCCGGTTGAGGTGCGGCTGGTCGGTGAACCCGACGGTGACGGCCGCCTCGGCGGGTGTGGTGCCCACGTCCAGCAGGCGCCGCGCCCGGCGCACCCGGGCGTCGGTCAGCCAGGCGTGCGGCGGCATGCCGTACGCGTCGCGGAACGCCCGCAGCAGGGCGAAGGGGCTGGTTCCGAGGTCGGCGGCGAGCCGTTCCAGCGTGGGCGGCTCGGTCATCCGTTCCTCCAGCTCGGCACGCGCGCGTGCCGCGATCCGGGCTCCCGCCGAGCGGACCTCGTGCCGGGGCACCGGCCCGCCGTTCAGCCGCAGCAGCCGGGTCACCGCCACCCGCAGCAGGGTGTCGGCGGCGAGCGCGTTGCCCTCGTCGGCGGCGCGCAGCACCTGGTGGACGAGACCGACCGCGTACGGGTCGTCGAGGACGGGGCTGACGAAGCCGGGGGTGCCGCGGATCCCGGTGGTCTCGGCGGCTATCGCGGCCACCACGTCGGGCGACGGGTAGACGGCTCCGTACCGCCAGCCCTCGGGGCCGCCCGCCCGGCCGGTGTGTGCGGTGTCCGGGTTGACCAGCGCCAGCGCTCCGGCGCCGGCTACGACGTCCGACCCGCGGTGGTGGAAGACCTCGACGCCGTCGACGATGGCCGCGATCACGAAGTGCTCGTGGGTGTGCCGGACGAAGGTCTTGCGGATGTAGCGGGCGCGCAGCAGGTCGACACCGGGCAGTTCCTCGTACTGCCAGTGCCGCGCCAGCTCGCCCGACCCCGCCATGCGGTCATTGTCCGTCACACCGCCGCCGCGACCCGCCGCCGCGGGCCTGGTCGCGGTTGGTGCCGGTGCGGTCCCGGCTGATGCGGTGCCGGTCCCCGCCGGTGCCGTCATCGGCATCCGTCCCTACGGACCCGGTACCCGCCGGTGCCGTCAGCGGCCCCTGTCGATACGGTCCCGGTCCCGGCCGGCCCGGCCACGATCGCCGCCGGCACCCGGCACCCGGCGGATCGGCACCGGCACCGGCACCGGCACCGGCGGCATTTGCCCAGGTCAGGGCGTTTGTCAGTGCTCGGGTGCAGGATGGACGCATGGTCAGCTCCGCACATCGAGCCCTCGACGGCTTCTCCCCCGCGACCCGCGGCTGGTTCACGGGGGCCTTCTCCGCGCCCACCGCGGCCCAGGCGGGCGCGTGGCAGGCCATCCGCGAGGGCTCCGACGTGCTGGTGGTGGCCCCGACCGGGTCCGGCAAGACGCTGGCCGCGTTCCTCGCGGCCCTGGACCAGCTCGCCTCGACCCCACCGCCCGCCGATCCGAAGAAGCGCTGCCGTGTGCTGTACGTCTCACCGCTCAAGGCCCTCGCGGTCGACGTCGAGCGCAACCTGCGCAGCCCGCTGACCGGCATCCGGCACGAGTCCCTGCGCCTGGGCCTGTCCGAGCCCGAGGTCAAGGTCGGCATCCGCTCCGGCGACACCCCGGCCACCGAGCGCCGTGCCCTGTCCACGCGCCCGCCGGACATCCTGATCACCACTCCCGAGTCCCTGTTCCTGATGCTGACCTCGGCCACCCGCGATGCGCTGACCGGCGTCGAGACGGTGATCCTGGACGAGGTGCACGCGGTCGCGGGTACCAAGCGCGGCGCGCATCTCGCGCTCTCCCTGGAGCGGCTGGACGAGTTGCTGCCCAGGCCGGCCCGCCGCATCGGCCTGTCGGCGACCGTCCGCCCGGTCGACGAGGTGGCCCGGTATCTCTCGCCGCGGCGCAAGGTGGAGATCGTCCAGCCCGAGTCCGGCAAGGAGTTCGACCTCTCCGTCGTGGTCCCGGTGGAGGATCTGGGCGAGCTGGTCGGTTCCCCGGTCGCCGACGGCGGCGAGGGCGCGGAGCGGCCGTCGATCTGGCCGCATGTGGAGGAGCGGATCACCGACCTGGTGCAGGCCCACCGGTCGACGATCGTGTTCGCGAACTCCCGGCGCCTCGCCGAGCGCCTGTGCAACCGGCTCAACGAGATCGCCTACGAGCGGGCGACCGGCGAGCCCCTGGGGGAGCACCACTCCCCCGCCCAGCTGATGGGCGGGTCGGGCGCGGCCCAGGGCGCGCCGCAGGTCATCGCCCGCGCCCACCACGGCTCGGTCTCCAAGGAGCAGCGTGCCCTGGTTGAGGAGGACCTGAAGGCGGGCCGGCTGCCCGCCGTGGTGGCCACCTCCAGCCTGGAGCTGGGCATCGACATGGGCGCGGTCGACCTCGTCGTGCAGGTGGAGTCCCCGCCCTCCGTCGCCTCCGGACTGCAGCGTGTCGGCCGTGCCGGTCACCAGGTCGGTGCCGTCTCCACCGGCGTGGTCTTCCCGAAGTACCGCGGCGACCTGGTGCAGGCCGCGGTCGTCACCGAGCGGATGCGCTCCGGCGCCATCGAGTCGCTGAAGGTCCCCGCCAACCCGCTGGACGTCCTCGCCCAGCAGCTGGTCGCCATGACGGCGCTGGACACCTGGCAGGTCGACGACCTGCTGGCCACCGTGCGCCGTGCCGCGCCGTTCGCCTCGCTCCCGGAGTCGGCGTTCACGGCCGTCCTGGACATGCTCGCGGGCCGCTATCCGTCCGACGCCTTCGCCGAACTGCGTCCGCGCGTGGTGTGGGACCGGGTCGCCGGCACGGTCACCGGCCGCCCCGGCGCGCAGCGGCTCGCCGTCACCTCCGGGGGCACGATCCCCGACCGGGGCCTCTTCGGCGTCTTCCTCGCCGGCGCGGACCCGAAGAAGGGCGGCGGCCGGGTCGGCGAACTCGACGAGGAGATGGTCTACGAGTCGCGGGTGGGAGACGTCTTCACGCTGGGCACGAGTTCCTGGCGCATCGAGGACATCACGCGCGACCGCGTTCTGGTCTCCCCGGCGCCCGGCGTGCCGGGAAGGCTGCCCTTCTGGAAGGGCGACCAGCTGGGCCGCCCGCTCGAACTGGGCCGCGCCGTGGGCGCGTTCCTGCGCGAGGTCGGCTCGCTCGCGAAGGACGACGCCCGGCTGCGGCTGCTCGCCGCGGGCCTCGACGCCTGGGCCGCGGACAACGTCCTGTCCTATCTGGACGAGCAGCGCGAGGCGTGCGGTCACGTCCCCGACGACCGGACGATCGTGGTGGAGCGCTTCCGGGACGAGCTGGGCGACTGGCGCGTCGTCGTCCATTCCCCGTTCGGTGCGCAGGTGCACGCCCCGTGGGCCCTCGCGCTCGGCGCCCGCCTGTCCGAGCGGTACGGCATGGACGCGCAGGTCATGCACGCCGACGACGGCATCGTGCTGCGCCTGCCCGACGCCGACCTGATGGGCCTGGATCTGCTCGAACAGGAGCCCCTGAAGGCGTCCACGGCCTACGACGCCGAGCAGGCGCCGGTCGGCGCGGCGGACGTCGCCTTCGACAAGGGCGAGGTCGACAGGATCGTCACCGACCAGGTCGGCGGCTCGGCGCTGTTCGCCTCCCGCTTCCGCGAGTGCGCCGCCCGCGCGCTGCTGTTGCCGCGCCGCAACCCCGGCCGCCGCACCCCGCTGTGGCAGCAGCGCCAGCGGGCCGCGCAACTGCTCCAGGTGGCGAGCGAGTTCGGCTCGTTCCCGATCGTCCTGGAGGCGGTCCGCGAATGTCTCCAGGACGTCTTCGACGTCCCCGGGCTCACCGAGCTGATGGGGGACATCGAGTCCCGCAGGGTGCGCCTGGTGGAGGTCACGACCCCCGAGCCGTCGCCGTTCGCGCGGTCCCTGCTGTTCGGCTACGTCGCCCAGTTCCTGTACGAGGGCGACTCCCCGCTGGCCGAGCGCCGTGCCGCCGCGCTGTCCCTGGACTCGCGGCTGCTGGCCGAGCTGCTGGGCCAGGCGGAGCTGCGCGAACTGCTCGACGCTGAGGTGCTGACCGAGCTGGAGCGGGAGCTCCAGTGGCTCACCGAGGACCGCCGAGTCAAGGACGTCGAGGGCGTGGCCGACGTGCTGCGCCTGCTCGGACCGCTGACCGAGGCCGAACTGACCGAGCGTGGCGCCGACCCGCGGTGGGCCGGGGAACTGGCCGCCGCCCGCCGCGCCATCCGGGTCCGCATCGCCGGAGCGGACCACTGGGCGGCCGTCGAGGACGCGGGCCGACTGCGCGACGCGCTCGGCACGGCGCTGCCGGTGGGGGTGCCCGAAGCCTTCACCGAGCCCGTCAAGGACCCGCTCGGCGACCTTCTCGCCCGGTACGCGCGCACCCACGGCCCGTTCACCTCGGCCACCGCTGCGGCCCGCTTCGGCCTGGGCGTGGCGGTCACGGAGGGAGCCCTCCAGCGGCTCGCGGCGGGCGGCCGGGTCGTCCAGGGCGAGTTCCATCCGGCGGGGATCGGCCAGGAGTGGTGTGACGCGGCCGTCCTGCGCAGGCTGCGCCGCCGTTCGCTGGCCGCGCTGCGGCACGAGGTGGAGCCGGTGCCGCCGCCCGCGCTGGCGCAGTTCCTGCCGCAGTGGCAGCACATCGGGAAGGGGCACGGCCTGCGCGGCATCGACGGACTGGTGCGCGCCGTCGAGCAGTTGCAGGGTGCGTCCGTCCCGGCGTCCGCCCTGGAGAAGCTGGTCCTGCCGTCGCGGGTGACGAACTACAGTGCGTCGATGCTCGACGAACTCACCTCGGCCGGTGAGATCGTCTGGGCGGGAGCGGGGGCGCTGCCCGGCAAGGACGGCTGGGTGTCGCTGTACCTGGCGGACGCGGCCCCGCTGCTCCTGCCGCCGCCGCACCCCCTGGAGCTGACCGCGCTGCACCAGTCGGTGCTGGACGCCCTCTCGGGCGGCTACGGCCTGTTCTTCCGGCAGATCGCGGACCAGGTCCGCGCCACCACCCACCCGGACGTCACCGATGCCCAACTGGCCGACGCCCTCTGGGAGCTGGCCTGGTCCGGGCGGCTGACGAACGACACGCTCGCCCCGATGCGCTCGCTGCTGGGTTCGGGCCGCACGGCGGGCGCCACGGCCCACCGGGCCAGGCGCACCGTCCCGCGCGGTCGCTACGGCTCGCTGACGGCCGCAGCCCGCCCCGTCTCCCGCGCCGGCCCGCCGACCGTCGCCGGCCGCTGGTCCCTGCTCCCGGAGCATGAGCCGGACGGCACCGTGCGCGCCCACGCCCTGGCTCGCACCCTGCTCGACCGGCACGGCGTGGTCACCCGGGGAGCGGTCGCCGCCGAGGGCGCGGAGGGCGGCTTCTCGGCCGTCTACCGGATCCTGTCGGCCTTCGAGGAGAGCGGCCAGGCCCGGCGCGGCTATGTCGTCGAAGGGCTGGGCGCCGCGCAGTTCGCGATGGACGGGGCCGTCGACCGGCTGCGAGCGGTCGCCAACGCCCGCGAGCGCGGCGACGGACTGCCCGCCCCCGGCGCCTCGAACGGCAGCCCTCACGGCTCCATGGGGAGCGGCACCCCGGGGTCCGCTGGGTACGGCATCCCCGACTTCGCGCACGAGGGCTCCCAAGGCTTCGACCCGCCCGACGACGATGCTTCGGCCAGCGGGTTCGAGCGGGCCTCCGGCGCGTTCGGCGGGCCGGGCGGCGCGGACGGAACCGACGGGACCGACTGGGCCAACGGGACCGACTGGGCCTCCCCGGAGGAAGACCTCTCCTGGCCACCCGGCCACCGCACCGCACCGGGCGACTACGTCTCCCCGAAGGACCTCAGGGACCTCGCCTCCCCCGGGCACGGCGGCCCGCGAGGGGGCCCTGCCCTGCCGTACGGCGCCGGACACGGCGACCGCCGTACCCGTACGTCCGCCGCCGACACCCGGGCGGTCGTCCTCGCCGCGGCCGACCCGGCGAACGCCTACGGCTCGGCCCTGCCCTGGCCCGAGCCGCCGACCGGGGCCGGGCACAAGCCGGGCCGCAAGGCGGGTTCGCTGGTGGTGCTGGTGGACGGCGAGCTGACGCTCTACATGGAGCGGGGCGGCAAGACCCTGCTGGCCTGGCCCGCAGCCGCGGACACCGAGCCCGCCGACGATCCCCGCCTCCCGGCCGCCGCGGGCGCCCTGGCCGCCGCTGCCCGCGCGGGCGCCCTGGGCACGGTCACGGTGGTGCGCGTGAACGGCGCCTCGGCGCTCACCTCCCCCATCGGCACTCTCCTGGAAGGAGCCGGTTTCGTGGCGACCCCGCGCGGCCTGCGCCTCAGAGCCTGACCAACGGCCGCCGGCCCACCGCGCGCAGGCAGGCACCGCCCGCCGCGGCGACGGACCCGCCCCACCCGGCCCCGCCGAGGTCCGGCGGCACACGGAACGGGAGCGGGCCGTCGTACCCACCCAGCCGGTCCCCGCCGAGCCGGAGGCGCGCCCGGCCGCGCCCGCACCGCCCCCGGCACCGCTGCCACGTCTCGCCGCGCCCCCGCGCCGGGGCCCTCGCCGGCTCGGCGTCAGTCGTATCGCGCCCGGCCGGACGGGGACGCCCGGAATCCCCACCCGCTCCGACCTGACCGCCCCCGAGGAACCCGCCGCGGCACGCAACGGCACCGGCGCGGACCGGATCGCGACGGCCACGCCCCACGCCCCGGCGCGCCCCCCGCGCCCGGTCCGCGGCAGCGCACCCCGGCGCCGCGGACACGACGGCGGCACCGGCAGGCAGGCGACCCACGCCCACGGCAAGGCGCGCCGCACAAGCGGCACCGGCGGGCACGCCGTCCCACGCCCACGGCAGGTGTCCCGCACAATCCGTGCACAGGCAGGTGCGCCGACGGCCACGGGCCGTGCCACCCTGGACGCATGCCCGAGGGTGACACGGTCTGGCAGGCCGCGAGGCGGCTGCACGGCGCGCTCGCGGGCCGGGTGCTGACCCGCAGCGATCTGCGAGTGCCCAGGTACGCCACGGTCGACCTCACCGGGCGCACGGTGCTGGACGTCACGCCGCGCGGCAAACACCTGCTCACCCGCATCGAGGGCGGTCTCACGCTGCACACGCATCTGCGCATGGACGGCGCCTGGAGGGTGTATGGCGACGGCGAGCGCTGGAGCGGCGGTCCGGCGCACCAGATCCGCGTCATCCTGGGCACCGGGGAGCACACCGCGGTGGGCTACCGGCTCCCGGTGCTGGAACTGCTGCGCACCACGGAGGAGTCCCGCGTCGTGGGCCATCTCGGCCCCGATCTGCTCGGTCCCGACTGGGATCCGGAGACCGCCCTCGCCAATCTGCTCGCGGACCCTGCCCGGCCCCTCGGCGAGGCCCTGCTCGACCAGCGCAACCTGGCGGGCATCGGCAATGTCTACAAGAGCGAGCTGTGCTTCCTGCTCGGCGTCACCCCATGGCTGCCGGTGGGCGCCCTGCCCGACGACCGCGCCGCACAGCTGCCCGCCCTCGCGAAGAGGCTCCTGGAGGCCAACCGCGACCGGCCGGTCCGCACCACCACGGGTCGGCGCGGCCAGGACCTGTTCGTCTACGGCCGGGCGCCCCGGCCCTGCCTGCGCTGCCACACCCAGGTCCGGGTGGCCGACCAGGGCGACGGCTCACGGGAGCGGCCCACGTACTGGTGCCCGCACTGCCAGCGGGGCCCGGCCCCGGCACCGGGTTCCCCGCAGTCCCGCGGAATCCGCCCCCGCGGCACCAATTGACGATCCGTCAGAAACGCTCGTACGGTCGCTTCATGACCGTCGACGCGTACGACCTCACCGGACGCACCGCATTCGTCACCGGCGCGGCGAGCGGCATCGGTCGTGCCTGCGCCGTGCTGCTCGCCGAGGCGGGCGCGACCGTGCACTGCGCCGACCGGGACGCGGCCGGCCTGCGCGAGACGGCGGCCCGCGTCGAGGCCCGGGGCGGCACCGCCCGCACCCACCGGCTGGACGTCACCGACCGGGCCGGGCTGCGGCAGGCCGTACGGTCCTGCGAGCGTCTGGACGTGCTGGCGGCGGTCGCCGGGATCATGCACAGCAGCCCGGTCCTGGAGACCACCGACGAGGACCTTGACCGAGTCCTGGACGTCAACTTCAAGGGCGTCCTCCACGCCTGCCAGGAGGCGGCGCGGCTGATGCTCGACCGTGGGGCGGGCGGCAGCATCGTCACCATGGCCTCGGGCGCCGTCGACACCGGTGGCCCGGGGCTGCTCTGCTACGGCGCGGCGAAGGCGGCCGTGGTGCAGCTCACGAAGACGCTGGCGAGCGAGGTCGGCCGGCACGGCATCCGGGTCAACGCGGTCGCCCCCGGCTGGATCCGCACCCCGATGACCGCCCGCCACGACGACGCGGCACAGGCCCACACCGAGGCCCTGATGAGCCGCATGTCGCCGCTGGGCCGGGTCGGCGAGACGGAGGAGGTGGCACACGCCGTGCTGTACCTGGCGTCCGACGCGTCCTCGTTCACGACGGGCCAGATCCTGCGTCCGAACGGGGGAGTCGCGATGCCCTGGTGACATCACCGGCCCGCCAGGCGGCCACCCACCGCTCGGGCCCTACGGCGCCCGCGGCGCTCGCCTTCGGCATGCAGTGCACCGGCAGCAGGCTGAGCCCCCACCCGCCGGCCGCGACGGCGCCCTCCAGCGCCCCCACATCCGCGCCCAGCACGATCCGTACGACGGCCCACGACCACGCCGCGCCGAACCCCAGACCTATCCCCCACCGCACTGCCCGCCGCACCATGGCCGTTCACCTCCAGCCGGACGCTAGAACGCCGCCTCACCCGCCGTGGAGGCGCATGGACGGCTCACCGATGCGGCACCGGTCCGCACCCGGACGACCTCCGGGCGGACGGACCCACCGAACGGGTCCGCCACCCGTCCTCCACCCAGAACGTCCAGAAGGCAAAGAACATCCAGCTGGAACGTCCCGTGGTGAAGCCGCGGATCATCCATGGATCTGCACCAGAACGCCTTCCCGGGAGCGGGATTCGGGCTGCCTTCCGGTCGGCGCCGGAGATTCGCCGTCCTTCGTGTGAGTGTCCCCCGGCCGGGCCCGAGCCGCATCCAGGACGACCGCGTCCGCTCCTCGGCCTGCGCGTGCCCACGCACCCTGCCGAGCGGGCAAGGGCCGTTCAGCCGGCTACGAGGCGACGCAGTGAGCGCTTCTGGAGCAGGCCGCCCAGGACGGCCAACGCGATGGTGACGACGAACAGCGTGTTCAGCACGATCATCGAATGCCCTGCCACTGTGAAGGACATGCCGACCGCCAGGCCCGTGGCCTGCGACACCGCCCCATAGCCCCACAGGTCCGGCCGCACCACGTGGCGGCGCAGCCACGGCACCAGCCACCCGGTGGCCAACGCCACGCAGCCACAGGCAGCCAGCAGGCCGAAGGCCACCGCGGCCGCACCGACAAGGAACATGTCCATGTCCCCACCCCTCCCCATTCGGCGGCCCTACCATACCGCGCCGCGCATCACAGGAACGCAGGGCGACGGCCCGCTCAGCCGTTCTCCGCCTGGAACATCCAGTGGTGTTTTTCCAGGTCGGCTGTGATGCCGATGAGGATGTCCTGGGTCACGGGGTCGGGTTCTGCGGTCGCGGTCACCCGCTCCCGCATGCGTGTGATCACCACGGCCAGCGCGTCCACGATCGTCCGCACCGCGTCGGCGTCCCTGACCCAGCCCTCGGGCGTCACGCCGATGCCGCTGCCGGTGGCCACCGTCGCCGCGCGCCCGTCGGGCGGCACACCCAGCGTGGCCGCCCGCTCGGCGACGGTGTCCGAGTGGGTGCGGGCGGTGGCGACGACGTCGTCGAGTTGGAGATGGACGGACCGGAAGCGAGGGCCGACGATGTTCCAGTGGAGTTGCTTGGCCACCAGTGAGAGGTCCAGCAGGTCGACGAGGGCTCCTTGCAGCACCTCGGCCACGGTCTTGAGGTCCGCATCGTCGGACAGGGGGCTCTTGACGACGTACATCCACAGCCTCCGTTGGTTCACCCGGTCATATGTCCCTCCACCATGACCGCCCTCCCCGGTACCGGCAAATGGGCGCAAAGTGCACTGCGAGGGCCCAGGAGCCCGGCCCGCGCGCAGCACGAAGGCCCCGGCCGCGCCGCGCGGGGTTCTCCCCGCGGCAGCCCCGGCCGGGGCCTTCCACGTGTCGCGTTACTGGGCCACGCGCGTGAGGGTCACGCGGCGACCACGTCCACCGCCTCGGCGGGGGCCTTGATGGTCACCCGTTCCGGTGGCACACCGGTCACCGAGACGGAACCCAGCATCGGACGAACCGGCGTGGGCACGGACTCGGTGGCCGCGGCGGACTGGGCCAGCTCGGCGAGGGCGAGTTCGTCGCTCACTTCCCGCATGAGTTCGGACATCCGTACGTCCAGCGCGTCGCAGATGGCGGAGAGCAGTTCGGAGGAAGCCTCCTTCTGCCCCCGCTCCACCTCGGAGAGATAGCCGAGCGAGACTCGGGCGGACGAGGAGACTTCGCGCAGAGTACGGCCCTGGCGTTGGCGCTGCCGACGCAGCACGTCACCAAGCAGGCGACGGAGCAGAATCATCGGTGGCTCCCTCCTCGGACCGCGTAGCCGCATCCTTCTCGCCCCACCGTACCGCCTCGCGCTGCGGCCGTGCGGGGAGCGATGTCGTGTTCACTCAGGGCTGCAAACATCAAAACCCCCCGTTCTGTTCCGTATCCTGTGCCCGCTCATTCCCGGTCTGTTCGCCCACAAGCTCCTTCAGGAGCAGTGCCAGTACGCTCCGTACACTCTCCATACGGATTTCCGCACGCAGGCCGTTCAACCGCAGGGCCTCCACTTTTCCGCCACCGGCAGAACCGGACCCCGGTCCACGGGGACCGTCGACGGCGACGAACACCGTGCCCACGGGCCGGCCGTCCTGCGGCTCGGGCCCGGCCACACCGGTCGTCGCGATGCCCCAGTCGGCGCCGAGTGCCGCGCGCACCCCGGCCGCCATCTGCGCCGCGACCTGCGGATCCACCGCTCCGTTGCGGTCCAGCAGGCCGGCGTCGACGTCCAGCAGCCGGTGTTTCAGGTCGGTGGCATAGGCGGTGATCGAACCGCGGAAGGACTTCGAGGCCCCGGCGACCGCGGTGATCTCCGCCGCGACCAGACCGCCGGTCAGCGACTCCGCGACGGCGAGCGTCTCGCCCCTCACGGTCAGTAGCCGCACCACTTCGGCAGCCGCGGAATTCACCCTTCGGACTCCTCCGACACCGCCGTCCGCTCGGCCATTCCCCGCCTGCGCAGCACAATGGCCTGTCTCACATAGTCGAGTCCGGTCACGACCGTCAGCACGACCGCCGCCGCCATCACCCAGAACCTCAGGGTGGCCAGCCAGCCCGTCAGCGCCAGCACATACATCCCCACGGCCACGCCCTGGGTGAGCGTCTTGAGCTTGCCGCCGCGGCTCGCGGGAATGACGCCGTACCGGATGACGAGGAAACGCAGCAGGGTGATGCCCAGTTCCCGGCCCAGGATGACGACCGTCACCCACCAGGGCAGGTCGCCGAGGGCCGAGAGACAGATCAGCGCCGCCCCCATGATCGCCTTGTCGGCGATGGGGTCGGCGATCTTCCCGAAGTCGGTGACCAGGTTGTAGGTGCGTGCCAGGTGGCCGTCGAACAGGTCGGTGATCATGGCGATGGCGAAGGCGGCCCAGGCGAGCGAGCGCCACGCCGGGTCATAGCCGCCGTCGGCCAGCATGAGGGCGACAAAACCGGGGACGAGGAGCAGCCGGAGCATCGTCAGCAGATTGGCGACGTTCCAGACGCTGGCCTGGTTGACGGCCGCCGCCGCCAGCTTCCCGCCGCGCGCGGTCCGCGTCGCGCCCTGCGCGCCGGAGACGGCCGCGCCCGCCGGTCCTTCGGCGGCGGAGCCCGGGGCCCCCTGCGCGCCGGAGGAGCCGCCCGCAGCGGATGCCGGGACTCCCGTCATCTGCCCGCCTCCTCACTACACGCGAGCGAGCCCTCAAGCGGCTCGGCCACCAGGTCGACACCTTCCGTACCGACCACCTTCGCCTCGACCATACGACCGACGCCCAGGCCCGCGCCGCTCGTGAGCAGCACCTGGCCGTCCGTCTCCGGCGCCTGGTGCGCGCCGCGGCCGTACACCCCGTCCTCGGTGTCGTCGCCGGCGCCGTGGCCGTCCTGTCCGACGGACTCGACCAGCACGTGCACGGTTTCGCCCACGCGCTCCTCGGCCCGCTGCGAGACCAGTTCCTCGGCCAGCCGGGACACATGCGCCAGCCGCTCGGCCACGACGTCCTCGTCGAGCTTGTCGTCGTACGTCGCCGCCTCCGTGCCCTCCTCGTCGGAGTAGCCGAAGACGCCGATGGCGTCCAGCCGGGCGTGGTTCAGGAAGCGTTCGAGTTCGGCGAGGTCGGCCTCCGTCTCGCCGGGGAAGCCGACGATGAAGTTGGAGCGCACGCCGGCCTGCGGGGCCTTGGACCGGATGGTGTCGAGCAGTTCCAGGAAGCGGTCGGTGTCGCCGAAGCGGCGCATCGCGCGCAGCACGGCGGGAGCGGAGTGCTGGAAGGACAGGTCGAAGTAGGGGGCGATCTTCGGCGTGGAGGTCAGCACGTCGATCAGCCCCGGGCGCATCTCGGCCGGCTGGAGGTAGCTGACCCGCACCCGCTCGATGCCGTCGACCTCGGCCAGCTCGGGCAGCAGCGACTCCAGGAGGCGGATGTCGCCCAGGTCCTTGCCGTAGGAGGTGTTGTTCTCGGAGACCAGCATGATCTCCTTGACGCCCTGCTCGGCCAGCCACCGGGTCTCGTTCAGCACGTCGCTCGGGCGGCGCGAGATGAAGGAGCCGCGGAAGGAGGGGATGGCGCAGAAGGAGCAGCGCCGGTCGCAGCCGGAGGCGAGCTTGACCGAGGCGACCGGGGATCCGTCCAGGCGGCGGCGCAGGGGCGCTCGCGGTCCCGACGCCGGGGCGACGCCCTCGGGGAGGTCCGCCGGCGCGTGCCCCGGCAGGGCGACCGAGGCGGCCGACTCCTGGCGCTCGGCGGGGCTGATCGGCAGCAGCTTGCGCCGGTCGCGCGGGGTGTGCGCGGCGTGGATACCGCCGCTCAGGATCGTCTGCAGACGGTCGGAGATGTTCGCGTAGTCGTCAAAACCGAGTACGCCATCGGCCTCGGGGAGGGCGTCCGCCAGCTCCTTGCCGTACCGCTCGGCCATACAGCCCACCGCCACGACGGCCTGCGTTCTGCCCTGTCCCTTGAGGTCGTTGGCCTCCAGGAGCGCGTCGACGGAGTCCTTCTTGGCGGCCTCGACGAAGCCACAGGTGTTGACCACGGCGACATCGGCGTCCGTGGCGTCCTCGACGAGTTGCCAGCCGTCCGCCTCCAAGCGGCCTGCGAGCTCCTCCGAGTCCACCTCGTTACGGGCGCAGCCGAGTGTGACGAGTGCGACGGTACGGCGTTCAGGCATGCGCTCAAGACTACTTCGTCTCACTGACAGCCCTTGTCGACGGGGTTGGCGATCATGGCTGACCCCGTCGACGGAACACCCCGGGTGCCCCTCTAGCCGACCTCGGGGTCGCCCTTGGTGTAGGTGAGGCGTTCCACGGCTCCGGGCTGGAAGTCGTCCTGGATCTTCTTGCCGTTGACGTAGAGCTGGATCGCCCCGGCGTCGCCGAGGATGAGGTTGATCTTCGAGCTGTCCTGGAAGGTCTTGGAATCGCCCTTCTCCAGGAGTCCGTCGAACAGCATCCGGCCGTTGTGGTCCTTGGCCGAGATCCAGCTGCGTCCGTCGGCGGCGCTCACCTGGACGGTCACCTTGTCCTGCGGGGCGGCCGCGATGGCGCTGTCGGACGGCGCGGGCGTCTGGTCGGCGGGCTTGGTGTCGGTCGGCTTCGGCGTGGCCGGCTTGCTGGTCGTGGGCGTGGCGCCCTCGGCGACCTGCGCCTTGGCGTCGTTCCCGCTGTCGCCGCCCTTGAACGCGGTGAAGCCGACGAAACCGATCACGGCGACGATCGCGGCGACCATGGCCGCCGTCCAGTTGGGTCCGCGCCGCTCGGGCCGGATGCGTTCCGCCTCGAACAGCGGGGCGGCCGGCGTGGGCGCGGGCCGCCCGCCGTGGTCGGTGTCGTACTGCGCGAGGAGCGGGGCGGGATCGAGGCGGACGGCCTTGGCCAGGGTCCGGATGTGCCCGCGGGCGTACACGTCTCCGCCGCACGGGGCGAAGTCGTCCGCCTCGATGGCGTGCACGATGGCGATGCGGACGCGAGTGGCGCTGCTGACGTCGTCGACGGTCAGCCCGGCCGCGATGCGCGCCTGCTGGAGGGCGCGACCGACGGAGACTCGGGGTTCCTCGGACACATCTGGGAACGGACGCTCGTCTTCAGGGGAGTTGCCGATGGACACGGGGGCGCCTTTCGAGCGTGTAGCCACCTGTGCTGGAAGTTCAGTCTAGGGGGGGTGCGAAAGGGTGGGGCAACCGGGCGGTACGACTTTGTACGCCATCGGAATGGCCGGTCATCCCGATGCCGGGTCAGGCCCGGACCGCTCCGGGGTCCGCGCCTGACCGCTCGCTCAACTTGACGTATGTCAAAGGGAAACGGTTGCTCGCCGGTCTCTAACGGGTGGATCACGGTGCCGCCGTCACCCGTCACGGACCGCCGAACGGCCTGTCCCTAACCTTCAGACTCCCCGCGTATCACGGCGAGCACGCCGTCGAGTTCGTCGGGTTTCACCAGAACGTCCCGGGCCTTGGATCCCTCGCTGGGCCCGACGACGCCGCGGGACTCCATGAGGTCCATGAGCCGGCCCGCCTTGGCGAACCCGACGCGCAGCTTGCGCTGCAGCATCGACGTCGAACCGAACTGTGTGGAGACGACCAGTTCGGCCGCCTGGCACAGCAGGTCGAGGTCGTCTCCGATGTCCTCGTCGATCTCCTTCTTCTGTTTGGTGCCGACGGTGACGTCGTCCCGGAAGACGGGAGTCATCTGCTCCTTGCAGTGCCGGACGACGGCCGCGACCTCCTCCTCGGTGACGAAGGCGCCCTGCATACGGGTCGGCTTGTTGGCGCCCATCGGCAGGAACAGTCCGTCGCCCTTGCCGATCAGCTTCTCGGCGCCGGGCTGGTCGAGGATGACGCGCGAGTCGGCGAGCGAGGAGGTGGCGAACGCGAGCCGTGAGGGCACGTTCGCCTTGATCAGACCGGTGACCACGTCGACCGACGGGCGCTGGGTGGCGAGCACCAGGTGGATGCCGGCCGCGCGCGCGAGCTGCGTGATGCGCACGATCGCGTCTTCCACGTCGCGCGGCGCGACCATCATCAGGTCGGCCAGCTCGTCGACGATGACCAGCAGGTACGGGTAGGGCTGGAGTTCTCGTTCGCTGCCCTCCGGCGGCTTCACCTTGCCGACCCGGACGGCCTCGTTGAAGTCGTCGATGTGCCGGTAGCCGTAGGCGGCGAGGTCGTCGTAGCGCAGGTCCATCTCGCGCACCACCCACTGGAGCGCCTCGGCCGCCCGCTTGGGGTTGGTGATGATCGGCGTGATCAGGTGCGGGATGCCCTCGTAGGCGGTCAGCTCCACGCGCTTGGGGTCGACCAGGACCATGCGGACGTCCTCGGGGGTCGCACGCATCATGATCGAGGTGATCAGGCAGTTGATGCAGGACGACTTGCCGGAGCCGGTGGCGCCCGCGACGAGCACGTGCGGCATCTTGGCGATGTTCGCCATCACATAGCCGCCCTCGACGTCCTTGCCGAGCGCGACCAGCATCGGATGGTCGTCCTCGGCGGCGTCCGCGAGGCGCAGCACGTCACCGAGGTTGACCATCTCCCGGTCGGTGTTCGGGATCTCGATGCCGACCGCGGACTTGCCGGGGATGGGGCTGATGATCCGCACGTCGGGGCTGGCGACGGCGTACGCGATGTTCTTGGTGAGCGCGGTGATCCGCTCGACCTTGACGGCGGGGCCCAGCTCGACCTCGTACCGGGTGACCGTCGGCCCGCGGGTGAAGCCGGTGACGGCCGCGTCGACCTTGAACTCGGTGAAGACGTTGGTGAGCGACGCGACGATCGCGTCGTTGGCCGCGCTGCGCGCCTTGCCCGGGCCGCCGCGCTCCAGCAGGTCGAGCGAGGGCAGGGAGTAGGTGATGTCGCCGGACAGCTGGAGCTGTTCCGCGCGCGGGGGCAGGTCGCGGATCTGGTCGGGTGCCGCCTTGGTCAGGTCGGGCACGACCGCGTCGGCCTTCAGCTTCTCCTGCTTGGGGCGCGCGGTCGGCACCGCGACCGGCGTCGGGGTGGTCTCCTCGCGGTCGCCCACGCTGACGCCCTGGGTGAGGTCGGCCACCAGCGGCGAGGGCGGCATGCCGTGCAGGACGGCGCCGTCGAGGTCGGCGGCGGCCGCCGCGGCGATGTCCACGGCGTCCAGCCGCCGGTCAGGCGCGGGCTGCGGCACCGCGGAGCGCCTGGGCCGGCCCCGGCGCTTGGAGAGCGCTTCCTGCTCGGCCCCCTCCGGGTCGTACGCCGGGGAGCCGCCCTGGCGTCCGCGGGGGCGCGCGGGCAGCGCCTCGCGCCACTGCTCCTCGTAGCGGTCGTCGTCCTCGGTGAGCCGGTCGCCCTCGGGGTCGTGCAGCACGCCGAGGCGTACGCCGAGCGCCCGCAGCCGCTGCGGGACGGCGTTGACCGGGGTGGCCGTGACGACGAGCAGCCCGAAGACGGTGAGCAGCACGAGCAGCGGCACGGCCAGTACGTCGGTCATCGTGTACGACAGCGGGGTCGCCGCCGCCCAGCCGATGAGACCGCCGGCGTCTCTTATGGCCTGCATCCCGTCGCTGCGGGCGGGCGAGCCGCAGGCGATGTGGACTTGGCCGAGCACGCCGATGACCAGCGCCGACAGCCCGATCACGATGCGGCCGTTGGCCTCTGGCTTCTCGGGATGGCGGACGAACCGCACGGCGATCACCGCGAGCAGTATCGGCACCAGCAGGTCGAGCCGGCCGAAGGCGCCGGTCACCAGGATCTCCACGAGGTCACCGACCGGGCCGCGCAGATCGGCCCAGGTGCCGGCGGCGACGATCAGCGCGATGCCGAACAGCAGCAGCGCGACGCCGTCCTTGCGGTGCGCCGGGTCGAGGTTCTTCGCACCCTGCCCTATCCCGCGGAAGACGGCGCCGACAGCGTGCGCGAGTCCGAGCCAGAGCGCGCGCACCAGCCGGTAGACGCCCCCGGTGGGGCTGGGCGCCGGTTTGGGCGCCGGCTTCTTCGCCGCGGCCTTCTTGGCAGGAGCCTTCTTCGCGGGGGCCTTCTTCGCCGCAGCCTTGGCCGGAGCAGCCGCCTTCTTGGCGGGCTGCTTCTTGGCTGCGGAGGGACGTGAGGCCATAGATGTGAGATTACCGGGAGAGACGACAGTGGACACGCGTGCCCAGAGCTTCACCCGTTCGTGTCGCCCGTACCTGGGCACGGAACTGACGCACGCTCATGCGCAACTGCGGGCCGTGCGGGCGTCAGTTCTGTCTCGGCAGCGACGGGGCACCGCTGCCGGTGCCGGGCTCCAGCGCGTCGAGCGCCCGGCGCAACCCCGTGAGTTTGCGTTCGAGATGGGCGGCCGTGGCCACCGCCGCCGCGTCCGCGGACTCGTCGTCCAGTTGCTTGGACAGCGCCTCCGCCTGCTCCTCGACGGCCGCGAGCCGCGCCGAAAGCTCCGCGAGCAGCCCCGCGGGCTCCTTGCCGGGGCCGACCGCGCCCTTGCCGCCGCCCTCCAACTGGAGCCGCAGCAGCGCCGCCTGCTCCCGCAGCTGACAGTTCTTCATGTACAGCTCGACGAACACCGAGACCTTCGCGCGCAGCACCCACGGGTCGAAGGGCTTGGAGATGTAGTCCACCGCGCCCGCGGCGTATCCCCGGAAGGTGTGGTGCGGGCCGTGATTGATCGCGGTGAGGAAGATGATCGGGATGTCCCGCGTCCGCTCCCGCCGCTTGATGTGCGCGGCGGTCTCGAAGCCGTCCATGCCCGGCATCTGGACATCCAGCAGAATGACCGCGAAGTCGTCCGTGAGCAGTGCTTTGAGCGCTTCCTCCCCGGACGATGCCCGCACCAGCGTCTGATCGAGCGCAGAGAGGATGGCCTCCAGCGCCAGCAGATTCTCCGGCCGGTCATCGACCAGGAGGATCTTGGCCTTCTGCACCATGGCCCGCCCTCCTCGCCCCGGCGGTACACCGGGCGCCGCCCCAGGGGACGACTCCCTTTCGCCGCCCGTCCTTGTGCCGGTCATGGTAGCCGCACCCCGCCCGTCACCACACCCTGTCACCGCGATGTCACTGTGCACATAGCAAAAACGCGGCAGGGGACCGGATGGTTCCCCGCAACCCACACCATCACACGACCTCCTCGTGCATCCACTGCCGCATCACCGTCAGCAGATGGTCCGGATCGACCGGCTTGGTGACGTAGTCGGACGCCCCCGACTCGATCGCCTTCTCCCGGTCGCCCTTCATCGCCTTCGCGGTCAGCGCGATGATCGGCAGCCCGGCGAACTGGGGCATCCGGCGGATCGCGGTCGTCGTCGCGTACCCGTCCATCTCGGGCATCATGATGTCCATCAGCACGACCGCCACGTCGTCGTGCTGTTCCAGGACCTCGATGCCCTCGCGGCCGTTCTCGGCGTACAGCACGGACAGACCGTGCTGCTCCAGGACGCTGGTGAGGGCGAAGACGTTGCGGATGTCGTCGTCGACGATCAGCACCTTCTCGCCGCCGAACCGCACTCCCCTGCGCGCCTGCGGGGCCGGCTCCTGCTCCGCGGCCGGCCACTGCCCGGGCCGCTGTTCGACGGCCGGGGCGCCCTTGCGACGGCGCCTGAAGAGGGCCGCGGCGCCGTTCTGCGTCTCCTGGTACGACTTCACCTCGGCCGGCGTCTCGATCTCGACGCCGGACAGCTCGGACGGCGGCTGCGCGGAGGCCACCAGGTCGCCCGCCGCCAGCGCGGGCGCCGCCTGCTGGTAGCCCTGCGGCGGCAATTCGCTCGGGTGCAACGGCAAATACAAGGTGAACGTGGAGCCGCGTCCCGGTTCGCTCTGCGCGTGGATCTCACCGCCGAGCAGCTGCGCGATCTCCCGCGAGATCGACAGCCCGAGGCCCGTGCCGCCGTACTTGCGGCTGGTCGTGCCGTCCGCCTGCTTGAACGCCTCGAAGATGACCCGCATCTTGCTGGCCGCGATGCCGATCCCCGTGTCGGTCACCGAGAACGCGATCAGCTCCGCGTCCGGGTCGGTGAGCGAACCGGCCTCCAGCAGCTGCTCCCGGACGCCCACCGGGACGTCCGCGCCGGCCGGCCTGATCACCAGCTCGACCGATCCGGAGTCGGTGAACTTCACCGCGTTCGACAACAGGTTCCGCAGCACCTGGAGCAGGCGCTGCTCGTCGGTGTGGAGCGTGGCCGGCAGCTCCGGAGAGACCCGTACGGACAGGTCGAGCCCCTTCTCCGCGGTCAGCGGGCGGAAGGTGGCCTCCACGTAGTCCACCAGCTGGACGAGCGCGATACGGGTCGGCGAGACGTCCATCTTGCCCGCCTCGACCTTCGACAGGTCCAGGATGTCGTTGATCAGCTGGAGCAGGTCGGAACCGGCCCCGTGGATCGTCTCGGCGAACTCGACCTGCTTCGGCGTCAGGTTGGAGTCGGCGTTGTCGGCGAGCAGCTTGGCCAGGATCAGCAGCGAGTTGAGCGGGGTGCGCAGCTCGTGCGACATGTTGGCCAGGAACTCGCTCTTGTAGCGCATGGAGACCGCCAGTTGCTCGGCGCGCTCCTCCAGGACCTGCCGCGCCTCCTCGATCTCGGTGTTCTTGACCTCGATGTCCCGGTTCTGCTGGGCCAGCAGCTCGGCCTTCTCCTCCAGCTCCGCGTTGGACGCCTGCAGCGCCTTCTGCCGGTTCTCCAACTCGGCCGACCGCTCCCGCAGTTGCTCGGTCAGCTCCTGCGACTGCTTCAGCAGCACCTCGGTCTTGGTGTTCACGGAGATGGTGTTGACGCTGGTCGCGATCATCTCGGCGATCTGGTTGAGGAAGTCCTTCTGGATCTGCGTGAACGGCGTGAAGGACGCCAGCTCGATCACTCCGAGCACCGTGCCCTCGAACAGCACCGGCAGCACGATCACCTGGGCGGGCGGCGCCTCGCCGAGCCCCGAGGAGATCTTCAGGTAGCCGCTGGGCGCGTTCTCCACCAGGATCGTGCGCTTCTCCTGGGCGGCCGTCCCGATCAGCGCCTCACCGGGGCGGAACGACGTCGGCATGGAACCCATCGAGTAGCCGTACGAACCGAGCATGCGCAGCTCGTAGGCGTCCTCGCTCTCGTCGTTCATGTCCTTGCCGTCGACCAGCGGCATCGCCAGGAAGAACGCGCCGTGCTGCGCGGAGACCACCGGCGTCAGCTCGCTCATGATCAGCGAGGCGACGTCCTCCAGGTCGCGTCGGCCCTGCATCAGCGCGGAGATGCGCGCGAGGTTGCCCTTGAGCCAGTCCTGCTCCTTGTTGGCGATCGTGGTGTCGCGCAGGTTGGCGATCATCTTGTTGATGTAGTCCTGAAGCTCCTGGATCTCACCGGAGGCGTCGACGTCGATCTTCAGGTTCAGGTCGCCCCGGGTCACCGCGGTCGCCACGCGCGCGATGGCGCGCACCTGCCGGGTCAGGTTCCCGGCCATCTCGTTCACGGACTCGGTCAGGTCGCGCCAGGTCCCGTCCACGTCACGCACGCGTGCCTGCCCGCCGAGCTGACCTTCCGTGCCCACCTCGCGGGCGACCCGGGTGACCTCCTCGGCGAAGCTCGACAGCTGGTCGACCATGGTGTTGATGGTCGTCTTGAGTTCCAGGATCTCGCCCCGGGCATCGATGTCGATCTTCTTCGTCAGGTCGCCCTTGGCGATGGCCGTCGTGACCATGGCGATGTTGCGCACCTGGCCGGTCAGGTTGGACGCCATCTGGTTCACCGACTCGGTGAGGTCCTTCCATGTGCCGGCCACGCCCGGGACGTGCGCCTGGCCGCCGAGGATGCCGTCCGTGCCCACCTCGCGGGCCACCTTGGTGACCTGGTCGGCGAACGAACTCAGCGTCTTGACCATCGTGTTGATGGTGTCGGCGAGCTGCGCCACCTCGCCGCGCGCCTCGATCGTCACCTGGCGCGTCAGGTCGCCGTTGGCGACGGCCGCCGAGACCTGGGAGATGTTGCGCACCTGCATGGTCAGGTTGTTGGCCATGAGGTTCACGTTGTTGCTGAGGTCCTTCCAGATGCCCGTGACACCCGGCACATGCGCCTGGCCGCCGAGGATGCCCTCGGTGCCCACCTCACGGGCCACCCGGGTCACCTGCTCGGCGAAGGACGACAGCTGGTCGACCATGGTGTTGACCGTGGTGACCAGTTCGAGGATCTCACCCTTGGCGTCGACGGTGATCTTCTTCGACAGGTCTCCCTTGGCGACGGCGGTGGTGACCTCGGCGATGTTGCGGACCTGGATGGTCAGGTTGTTCGCCATGAAGTTCACGGACTGCGTGAGGTCCTTCCAGGTGCCCGCGACCCCCTGGACCTCCGCCTGGCCGCCCAGCATGCCCTCGGTGCCCACCTCGCGCGCGACGCGCGTGACCTCCTGGGCGAACGACGACAGCTGGTCGACCATCGTGTTCAGGGTGTTCTTCAGCTCCTGGATCTCCCCGCGCGCGTCCACGGTGATCTTCTGGGACAGGTCGCCCCGCGCCACCGCCGTGGCCACCTGTGCGATGTTGCGGACCTGGGCGGTGAGGTTGCCTGCCATGCCGTTCACCGAGTCGGTCAGGTCGCGCCACACGCCCGCCACGCCGGGCACCTGCGCCTGCCCACCGAGGCGGCCCTCGGTGCCCACCTCACGGGCCACCTTGGTCACCTGGTCGGCGAAGGCGGACAACTGGTCCACCATCGTGTTGATGGTGTTCTTCAGCTCCAGGATCTCCCCGCGCGCGTCGACGTCGATCTTCTGGGACAGGTCGCCCCGCGCCACCGCCGTCGTCACCTGGGCGATCTGCCGCACCTGGGAGGTCAGATTGCCCGCCATGAAGTTGACGGAGTCCGTCAGCTCCTTCCAGGTGCCCGAGACGCCGTCCACGCGGGCCTGACCGCCCAGACGGCCCTCCGTGCCCACGTCCCGGGCCATACGGGTCACCTGGTCGGCGAAGCTCGACAACTGGTCCACCATCGTGTTCACGGTGTTCTTCAGCTGAAGCATCTCGCCGGAGACGTCGACCGTGACCTTCTGCGACAGATCGCCGTTGGCCACCGCCGTCGTCACCTGGGCGATGTTGCGGACCTGACCGGTGAGGTTGCGGAACGCCGTGTTGACCGAGTCCGTGAGGTCCTTCCAGGTGCCCGCCGCGCCCGGCACCTGCGCCTGGCCGCCCAGCTCGCCCTCGACCCCGACCTCCCGCGCCACCCGCGTGACCTCGGCGCCGAACGCGGAGAGCTGGTCCACCATCCCGTTGACGGTGTTCTTCAGCTCCAGCATCTCGCCGGCCACGTCGACGGTGACCTTCTGCGACAGATCACCGCTCGCCACCGCCATGGTCACCGTGGCGATGTCCCGCACCTGGGTGGTCAGGTTCCGGAACACCGTGTTCACCGAGTCCGTGAGGTCCTTCCAGGTCCCCGCGGCGCCCGGCACGTTCGCCTGCCCGCCGAGCCGCCCCTCGCCGCCGACCTCGTTGGCCACGCGCGTGACCTCGTCGGCGAAGATCCGCAGCGTCTCGGTCATCTGGTTGATCGTCTCGGCGAGCTGCGCGACCTCGCCGCGCGCCGGGACGGTCACCTTCTGTGACAGATCACCGTTGGCGACCGCGGTGGTGACCTGTGAGATTCCCCGCACCTGGGCGGTGAGGTTGCCCGCCATGGTGTTGACCGAGTCGGTCAGTTCCTTCCACACGCCGGCCACCCCGGGCACCTGTGCCTGGCCGCCCAGGATGCCCTCGGTGCCCACCTCGCGCGCGACCCGCGTCACCTCGGACGAGAACGCGGACAGCTGCTCCACCATCGTGTTGACGGTGTTCTTCAGCTCCAGCATCTCGCCCGCCACGTGCACGGTGACCTTGCGCGACAGATCACCGCGCGCGACCGCGGTGGTCACCAGGGCGATGTCCCGGACCTGCGCGGTGAGCCGGTTGGCCATGGTGTTGACGGACTCCGTCAGGTCCTTCCACGAACCGGACATGCCGCGCACCCGGGCCTGGCCGCCCAGCTTGCCCTCGGTGCCCACCTCGCTGGCCACGCGCGTGACCTCGTCCGTGAACGTGGACAACTGGTCGACCAGATTGTTGACGGTCCGCCCGACCCGCAGGAACTCGCCGCGCAGCGGGTGCCCGGTGCCGTCCGGCCCGTGCGTGCGCAGTTCCATGCGCGGCGACAGATCGCCCTCGGCCACCGCGGTCAGCACCCGGCCCACCTCGGAGACGGGCCGTACGAGGTCGTCGACGAGCGCGTTGGACGCGTCGATCGCGGCGGCCCAGGAGCCCTCGCAGGCCCCCGTCTCCAGCCGTTCCGTGAGCTTCCCCTCACGTCCCACCATGCGCCGCACCCGCGACAGCTCACCCGTCAGATGCAGATTGCGGTCGGCCACCTCGTTGAAGACCGCGGCGATCTCGGACATCACACCGTCGCCGGAGACGGTGAGCCGCTTGCGGAAGTTTCCCTCGCGCATGGCGACGAGCGCCGCCAGCAGCCGGTTCAGGGCAGCGGTGTCCACCGTGGTGGTGCCGCCCTGCTTGCCCAGGGAGCGTCCGCCTTTCGCGCGCGTCTTCGTGGCCCGCGTCGCTGCGCCAGACTCCACTGTGTCCCTCCCGCGGGGGTCGACCGTCACTGCTGTGCTCGTCGGGTACTGCCGATCGGTGTTCCGGTTACTGCCGCGTACCGGTTACCGCTGCGTATTTCTTCCAGATCGATCCGGCCGCACCAAGGGCTGCTGCCCCCCGTGCACAGAACACACTCAGCCTGTCCGGACCTTCACAAGAAGCTTGCCCAGTGTTTCACCCCTGCGGAACCAGGCCATAACAGTTCGGCAGCTTCGCACATCGTCCGCACACCCTGGGGGCGTAAAGACAGGCGACCGGCATCCGTCCGGACGGCGAAGGTAAGTAACCTTGCATGCGGCTGTCCAGCCGCACCGGTCCGTCCGGCCTGGGCGGTGGCAGGAGAACGACCGGGCATCGGAGGGGCGGCCGCAGAACCATGACCACCGGACTGATCCCCGGGGGACAGCCCCCGGAGAGGCCGAAGGGGGCACGGATGCCGCAGCAGCGGCGCGAGCGGGACGGCCACGCCGCCCTGCCCGTCGACAACCGGCCGAGGAGTTCTGTGATCACCGCGCGCGCGGCCGCCAGCTTCGAGCCCGTCGGACGATCCGTCGCGACCGCCCGCTCCTTCGTCCGCGACACCCTCCAGGGCTGGGGCTTCGCCGACATCGTCGACGACGCCGTGGTCCTCACCAGCGAACTCGTCACCAATGCGGTGGTGCACGCGGGCACGCACGCCGATGTGCTGTGCCTGCGCACCGAGGACGGTGTACGCATCGAGGTCGCCGACCGCTACCCGGAGCGTGAGCTGCCCGTGCAGAGCGCCGCGATCGCCATGGGCAGCCCGGACCGCGAGGGCGGCCGCGGACTCCAGCTGTGCGCGGCCCTGGCCGCCCGCTGGGGTGTCGAGTACACGCCCACGCACAAGAACGTCTGGTTCCAACTCGACCTGCCCGAACGACCGGTCGGCACCCGCGCGGCCGGCCCGTCCCTGCCCGCGGACCTGCTCCCGCTCGCCGACGGCCGGGTCCGGGTCGCGGTCGTGCAGATCGACCGCGAGGGCGCCATCACGTCCTGGAACGAGGACGCGGAGGAGTTGTTCGGCTACAGCGCCGACCAGGTCACCGGCAAGCCCCTGACCGACCTCGCGGCCTGGCCGCACACGCCCGGCACCAGCACCGGCATCGTGGAGGCGCTGCGCCTGTCGCGCTGGGAGGGCAGCTACGGCATCCGCGGCGCCGACGGCCGGGTCACCTCGGTGTACGCCTCGCACCTGCGGGTACGCGACACGGGCGGCGAACCCTCCACCGTCTGCCTGCTGGTGCGGGACCACGAACGCGCCGTCCTGCAGACGCCGTTGCGCGTCCCGGCCTCCGACGGTCCCCAAGTCTCCGACGGCCAGAGCGCCGACCCGTTCGAGGTCTTCATCGGCTCCCCCGCCCCGGACGACCTCGACGGCCTCCTCCAGCGCACCGTGGAGCGCGCCCGCGACATGCTCGACGGCGACTCCGCCTTCCTGCTGCTGGCGACCGACGACGAGACAGAGCTGGAGGTCCGCGCCTCCACCGGCCTGCCCTCGGCCCGTCAGCGCTTCGCGCGCGTGCCCGTAGAGGCGGGCCCCGGCCGGTACGGCTCGGCCCGCATGCCCGCCGTCCACGACGACCTCACGGCCGTGCCGGGCGCCGTTCCGCTGCTGGCCGGCACCGGCATGCGCTCGGTGGTCACCGTCCCGCTCAAGGTGGAGGGCCGCCTCACGGGCTCCCTGGGCGTCGCCGCGGAGGCACCAGGCCGATACTCCAACGAGGAGGCGCTGCGCCTCCAGTTCGCCGCCGACCGGATCGCCCTGGCCGTGGAATCGGCCCGCCTGGGCGAGCTGGAGCGGCTGCGCCGTGGCTCGCTGAGCTTCCTCGTGGAGGCTTCCGACCTGCTCGCCGGCACCCTGGACCGGGACCAGACACTGGCCCTGATGGCCCAGATGACGGTGCCCACCCTGGCCACCTGGTGCGCCGTCTACACCATCGCCGACCAGGCATCGGACCCCTATCTGTCGTACGTCCTGCACGAGGACGAGGAACTCATCGACGGCATCAAGTCGTTGCTGTCGAAGATCGCGCCGCCGGACCCGGTGCCCACCCCGGGTGCCCGGGTCTGGACGGCTCCCGGCGAGGTGGCCCACCAGGCGGCGCTGCGCACGTCCATGCGCAGTCTCGGTCTGGCCGGCGGACCGCCCCACCAGGTCTCCTCCGGCATCGGCCCGACGCTCGCCACGGCCTCCGCGGTCGGCGGCGAGACCGTGGTCCTGCCGCTCGTCGCCCGCAACCGCGTCATCGGCATGCTGACCCTGGGCAAGCCGACCGACGAACACTTCCGGCAGGAAATCCTCGAACTGGCCGAGGACCTGTCCCGCCGGGCCGCCCTGGCCCTGGACAACGCCCGGCTGTACTCGGAGCGCACGGCCATCAGTCAGGCCCTCCAGCGCAGCCTCCTGCCGCCGGGCACCCCGCACATCGAGGGCGTCGAGGTCGAGGTCATCTACCGCGCGGCCGGCGAGGGCAACGAGGTCGGCGGCGACTTCTACGACGTCTTCCCGATCAGCGACGACGCCTACGGCTTCGCCATCGGCGACGTGTGCGGCACGGGCCCCAACGCTGCGGCCGTGACCGGCCTCGCCCGCCATGCGCTGCGCCTGCTGGCCCGCGAGGGCCTGAGCGGCCCGGCGGTACTGGAACGCCTGAACTCGGCCATCCTCGACGAGGGCTCCCGCAGCCGGTTCCTGACACTCCTGTACGGCGAGATGCGCCCGCAGACGGACGGCAGCGCGGAGTTGAAGGTGGTGTGCGCCGGCCACCCGCTCCCCCTGCGGCTGCGCCAGGACGGCACGGTGGAGCCGGCGGCCGAGCCCCAGCCCCTCCTCGGCGTCATCGAGGATCTGGAGCTGTACGAGGAAACGGTCACCCTCGACCCGGGCGACGTGCTGCTCTGCGTCACGGACGGCGTCACCGAACGCCGGGAAGGCGCCCGCATGTTGGGCGACGACGGACTCGCGGACGTCCTCACCACCTGCACGGGCCTGACGGCCGGCGCGGTCGCGTCCCGCATCATGCGCGCGGTGGAACGCTTTGCCTCCGACGCGCCATCAGATGACATGGCCATCCTGGCGATGCGCGTACCGGAACTCCAGTAGAACGCCAGGGCCGGGAAAGAACCGAGGCATGAGAAAGGGCTCCACCCGACTGGGTGGAGCCCTTTCTTGCCGGAGCCCCCAAACGGAATCGAACCGTTGACCTTCTCCTTACCATGGAGACGCTCTACCGACTGAGCTATAGGGGCCTGTCGCCTTTTTGAGGTTTCCCTCGCGGCAACGGTCCAGAGCATACCCTGAAGGGAGCCGTGCTCCCAAACTCGTTCAGTGCCGCTCAGAAGGCGGGCTGAAGCAGTCCGCCGAGCGCATTGCACGCGGAGGCGATCCGCTGCATGTCCCGCTTCGTCAACGAGGCGTCCACGGGCAGCGCCAGCGTCTCGTCGGCGGCCCGCTCGGTCTCCGGCAGCGACACACACCGACGGAACTCCGGCATCCGGTGCACGGGCGTCTTCACCGGCACCCGGCACTCAACTCCCCTGGCCCGTACGGCCCGTGCGAAGGCGTCCCGGTCCGGTCGGCCGTTCCCCGGCACGCGCACGACGTACTGCTGGAAGGTGTGCCCGTCACCGCTGTCAGGGGTGCGCACACCGCGCAGCCGGGCGTCGAGGTAGGCGGCCCGCTGCCGCCGTTGGGCGATCTCGTCGTACGGCACCTCGGACTCGGTGTGCTCCAGCACCAGGAGCCCGTGCCGCTGCCCCGTCCCGTGCAGTTGCGCCAGGTCCGCCCGCCGCCCGAAGCGGTGCACGACGACCACCGCAGCGGTACGGGAGGTTACGGCCGCTTCGACGGCGCAGGCGTCCAGGCAGTACGTCACCGGGTCTATGTCGGCGAACACCGGGAGCGCACCGACGAGGGTCACGGCCTCGGCGACCTCGATGTTCCCGAAGGCCGGCACGACGACCTCGTCGCCGACTCCGACACCGGCGGCCCTGAGCATGGCAGCAGTACCCATGTGCTGGATGCTGAGCGCGCAACGTGAACGTCACGTTACGACAAACAGAAAAGGGTTGGGCCCCGAACCGAAGTTCGGGGCCCAACCCTTTTCAAGAATAGTTCGGCGGTGTCCTACTCTCCCACAGGGTCCCCCCTGCAGTACCATCGGCGCTGTAAGGCTTAGCTTCCGGGTTCGGAATGTAACCGGGCGTTTCCCTCACGCTATGACCACCGAAACACTATGAAACTATGAACACCCACACCACCCCGACAAAGGGATGGGGCTGTTCGTGGTTTCAGAACCAACACAGTGAACGCGAGCGTCTGAGGACAAGCCCTCGGCCTATTAGTACCGGTCACCTCCACCAGTTACCTGGCTTCCAGATCCGGCCTATCAACCCAGTCGTCTACTGGGAGCCTTAC